>JANXYE010000400.1 GCA_025350285.1 Chloroflexota bacterium | reverse complement strand
GTCTTGGCGGCTTGGCGTTAGGCCCTGGTCGGGCGGAAGTACATGGGGCCACCCCCAGCGCCTTTGCGCAGCATGATAACCTCGGCCATCACGCTAATGGCTATCTCTTCGGGGGTTTCGGCCGCGATATCCAGGCCGATTGGGGTACGAACGCGGGCGATTTCCGCCGGGTCGAAGCCCTCGTCGCGCAGATGTTCGAGGACGGCGCCTGTGCGGCGCTTGGAACCGATCATGCCGAGGTAGGCCGCGCCCCGGCCGAGACACTTGCGCAGGGAGAGTTCGTCCTGCTTATGGCCGCGCGTCACCAGCACAATCGAGGTATTCGAGTCGATCGGGAACCGTTCGAGAGCGGCCTCGAAGTCGTCACAGATGACTTCGTCGGCCTCTGGCAAGAGGGCCGGGTCCGCGAAATCCTCGCGGTCGTCGAGGACGGCCACATGGTAATCGAGATAATCGGCGAGCTTCGCGACGCAACGGCCAACGTGGCCCGCGCCAACCACGAGGAAGACCGGCTTGTGCTCGACCACTTCCAGGTAGATGGCCGCGGCGCCGCTGATTGTGCGGGCGGAAAGGCGGGTGGCGGCAGCGTCCAGGTAGACCGTCTCGGCGGCGTGGCGGTCGAACGCGTCCGCCGCGAAGGCGGCCACGAGCTCTTCGAGCGCCGGATCACCGAGGCCGCCCATACGCGCACCAGAGCGATCAACAAGCATCCGGCTGCCGGCTTCGATAGCGAGCGGGCCAACTTCCAGGACGGAGGCGAGGACGACGGCCGAACCTGAGCCATCCGCCGCCGCGAGCAATCGATTGGTCAGCTCCAGCATATCGATATAGTACTCGTTTCGTCCGCCCGCGTAAGGGAAGCGCAGGTTCGACGCGAAAGCGCCGGCGGGGACTACAATGACCAGTACTCATTCGCCGGAGCCCCTTCGATGACCACACCCGGACGCCTTCTCACGGCCATGGTCACTCCCTACACCGCCGATGGGACGGTGGACTACGCCCACGCCCGGCGGCTCGCCGCGCAGCTTGTCGGAGCCGGCAACGACGGAGTGGTCGTAACCGGCACGACGGGCGAGGCGCCGTTGCTGACAGACGACGAGAAGGCCCGGCTATGGGAGGAGGTTAAGGAAGAACTCGGGCCGGGCGCGACAGTTGTGGCGGGGGCCGGGACGAACGACACGCGGCACTCCGTCCACCTCGCGAAACTGGCCGAGCGAGCGGGGGCCGACGCCGTGCTGGCGGTCGCGCCGTATTATCTGAAGCCGCCACAGGAAGGCATCTATCGCCACTTTAAGGCGATCGCCGAAGCAACGGCGGTGCCGGTGATCATCTACAACGTGCCGGGGCGGGTGGGGACGAACGTCTCGGTCGAGACGATCCTGCGGTGCGCCGAAACGCCGAACATCATCGGCAACAAGGAAGCGAACGGCGACCTCGCTTCGACGGCGGCTGTGATGGAGGGCGCGCCGAATTTCAGGATCTGGAGCGGGAACGACAACGACAATTTCCACCTCTACTGCATGGGCGCGTGGGGGGCGATTTCAGTCACGGCGCACGTTGTTGCGGGCCAGCAGCGAGAGATGCTGGACCACATCCTCGCCGGACGTTTGGCCGAAGCGGCGGCCATCCACCGCAAACTCTGCCGCGTGACGGACGCGTGCTTCCTCAACGGCAGTCCGAGCACGATCCGCTACGTCCTGCGCCAGCTCGGCCGTGAGATCGGTGAGCCCCGGCTGCCGGTCGTAGAGCCAGACGCGGCCATCGGCGCGAAGGTGATGGCCGAACTGCGGAAGCACCGGCTGGACCCGATGCCGGTGATGGGTTGACCGGATGGCCGCTACTGAACATTGGGTCGAGGCGTGGCATGGGGAAGACCCTTCTGTCGCGGGCAAGGTGCTCGACGCGGCAGGTATTGAAATGCGCATCGCGGCTAAAGGCTGGGGGGCGCATGGCGGGGGCTCGCTCCTGAACTTCTTCCGCAAGAAGCGCCACGAATCGCAACTCCTGGTGAAGGACTCGGACGCCGCGCGGGCACGCGACCTGTTGCGCAAGACGCCGAAGTGAGCCGCTCAGGCGAGCGGGCCGCCGGCCTCACCCAGTGAGAACTGTTCGACGAGCGTATCCAGCCCCAGCTGAAGGGGCGGCCGGAGGGCGGTACCGGCGAAGGAATCAGCGAGCGCACGAGCGAGCGGGTCGTTGCGGCGGTAGTGGCGGCCGCCGCCGAGCGCGAACAATTCGGCCGCAAGCTTCGTGGACTCCTGGCTGACGTATGTCTTCATGCGCAGGACTTTCATCCGGTAGGCGGCGGAAGAACCCGGACGCCAGCCAGCGGCCGTTTCTCGCAGGTAGGCGCGCATCGCTTCGTAGCGCATCGCCGCTTCTGAGAGCCGCAGACGGAGCGCCGGGGACGAGGGCGCCGGCGTCCCCAGCGCCACCAGGATCGAGCGCACGCAGCCGAGCGGGATAGCGGCGAACAGACAGAACACGTAGTGCGCCGGTTGCACACATTCCACGAAGTTCGGGAACCCGAGCAGCTCCGCCGGTGCGTCGTGGTAACGCACCCCGTGACTCTCCGTCGAGCGCATCCCGAAGCCTTCCCAGTCCGACAGGATCTTGACGCCCGGCGCGTGCGCATCCACGAGGAAGAACTCGACCGGCCCACCTCCCGCCAGGTCCCCTTCGGTTACCTTCCCGGTGGAGAAGAACGCGAACGCGTTCTCACCGCCCGAGGCGAGGATCTTCTCTCCGCGCAGGACAAAGCCACGCTCTTGCGAGAGAACCGCCTCCGTCGTGATGTTCGTAAGGGCCCCGCCGGCGCCTTTTTCCGAGTTGCAGGCCGCGTACAGCCGTCCGTCCCGATAGTCCGTCGCCGCCCGTTCAATCTGTGCCCGGCAGGCGGCGCGGTGCCCGGGCGGCACGACCGCCAACCCGGCCATGAGCATGCCGGCCAGCCCCAGCGGCATGCTCACCAGCAGCGCCGTCGAACCAGAGACGGTCGCAATCGCCTCCACCGCCTCAACGCCCGCGAGCAGCGAGGCGCCTTCACCACCGAGTTCCGCAGGGAACGGCGCCTGGATGATGCCCGCCGCGAACAGGTCCGCGATGTTCGCGGCCGGGTAGGCTTCGGGGTCGCGCCCTTCGCGGCCCGCGAATTCCGGGAGCAGTTCGGGCAGGTCGGCGAGGCTCATAGGCGAGCGACGTTAAGGCAGCCGCGAAAAGCTGGCAAGCGATAGACTGAGCGCCGAGAGGTGACGGCGTGGGTCTGCTGCTTAAACCATTGGCGTTTCTCTTGCGGCTGTTGTTCGCGGGACTGGGGAAGGCGACCCGATGGGTGGGGTTCACGGCGGTCGCGGCGGCGCTCCTGTTCGTGCTGGACCTCGCCCTGCTGCGGGACCGGGAGCCTCCAGAGCGGTAGCGCCTGCATCGGCTGCTCCCTCTCGCGGTCGGTACCGGCCCGCAGTCGCCTCGTCGCGAACGCTAGAGGCCGCGGAGGATGCGGATACGCTCGTCGATATCCGGGTGCGTATCGAACAGGTTGTTCAGCTTGCTCGCATGTTCCTTCAACGGGTTCGCGATATAGAGGTGCGCGGTGGCCTTGTTGGCGGCTTCCAGCGGCTCTTTATCGTCCCGGATTTTTTCGAGCGCACGGGCGAGGGCTTCGGGGTTGCGGGAGAGCAAGGCGCCGCTGGCATCGGCCAGGAATTCGCGGCGCCGGCTGATAGCGAACTGGATCGCGATCGCCACGATCGGTGCAAGGATCATCGCAACGATGGCCAGCACGAGGAAAATGATCTGGAGGCCGCCGCCGCCTTCGCGGTCGCTGCTCCGGCGGCGGGACCCGGCGCCGAAGATCGTCGCTCGAAGGGCAAGGTCGGAGACGAGCGCGATGACCCCAACCAGCACCGTTACGATCGTCATAACGCGGATATCGTAGTTGCCGATGTGGGAGAGTTCGTGCGAGAGCACCCCCTCCAGCTCAATCGGCTC
>JANXYE010000385.1 GCA_025350285.1 Chloroflexota bacterium | reverse complement strand
GTTGCCCGGCTTCGAGGTCCGCGTCGGCGATCTGTTCCCGAAGCGGGCGGACTGACGCGCGTCCGAAACGCCGCAACCAGTATGATTGCTGCGTGCCACCAACCGCGGACATCATCGAAGTCGAATGGCAGTTTGGCGCGGAGAACATTGCGCGTGTGACGGGCTGGTTGCATGCGGCCGCTGTGCCCGGTTACTCCGTAAACCCGGCGGGCGCGAAGGACGTACGCGACACGTATTTCGACACGGCGGATTGGCGGTTCACGCGCGGACGCTACACCCTCCGCATTCGCAAGAAGAAGGACGGCGCGGAAGCGACCCTGAAAGCCGCCGGGGGCTATTCGGGCGGCATGCGCAGCCGGCGCGAGCTGACGGAGCAGGTGGGTGCGCCGGACGGCGGGGCGATCGAGGCGGCGCCCGGCACCGTCGGCGAAACCGTCCGCCTGATCGCCGGGCGAAAACCGCTCCATCCCCTCTTCGACCTCCAGCAACATCGCGAGCTGTTCATGCTCGCTGACGGGGCGGGCACGATCGGGGAGATCTCGGCGGACGAGACGGAGATCGTCGCGCCCGGCAAACCGCCGGTGAAGCTCGTGCGCGTCGAGGTCGAAGTCGAGCAGGACGCCATCGAACGGGCGCGGCGGTTCGTCGAAGTGTTCGTCGTCGCCACCGGGCTCGTGGAGGTGCCGGCTTCGAAGTTCGAGTCCGCCATCGCGGCGAGCGGAATGCGGCCGAGCGGACCAGAGACGGACCTCGGAGCGACGGCGGTGCTGGCAAGCTCGACCGCCGCTGAGGCGGCCTACGCCATCCTTCGCAAACACTTCGCGGCGTTCGTGACGAACGAGCCCGGGACCCGCGTCGGCGAGGATATCGAGGGGCTGCACGACATGCGCGTGGCGGCTCGACGGCTACGGGCGGCGATGAGCGCGTTCCGGCCATATCTGCCCGCGGCCTGGGAGCGGATCCGCCTGCAACTTGGGTGGGTGGCGGCTGTGCTTGGGGAGGTGCGCGACCTCGATGTCCAGCTCGAACGGATGGCCGAATGGCGGGCCGAATCAGATCCGGCGGCTTCGGCGGCGCTAGATGGCGTGGAGGCCCTCCTTGCCGCGCAGCGCGTGCGGGCACGAAAGCGGATGCTCGCCGCGCTCGATTCGCGGCGGTTTGAATTGCTGGTAGCGCGGATCGCGGCGGCCTTGCGCCGGGGGCCTGGATCACGGCCGATCGAGGGGCGCGAGCCCGTGACGGCCGTCGCTCCGGGCGTCATCGACAAACGCTATCGGCGCCTGCGGAAGATGGGAGACGCCATCAACGGCAGCTCGCCCGCGTCGTCCTACCACGCGCTGCGAATCGACGGGAAGAAGCTGCGCTACGCCTGCGAATTCTTCGGCCCGATCTACGGCGACCCCGCCACCGGCTTCGCACGCCGCGTGACGGCCCTCCAGGATGTGTTGGGCCTCCACCAGGACGCCGAAGTGGCCGTCACGATGTTGCACGACATGGCCGCCAGAAACGGCCGGCGGCTCGGACCGGAGACGCTCCTCGCCATGGGGGCGATCGCGGAACGCTACCGGCGGCACGCGGGGGAGTTGCGGGCGCAGTTCCCTGCGGTCTACAAGCCGCTGGCCAAGGAGTGGCGGCCGCTGGCCAAAGCACTCACCCGCACCAAAGTTGGCCGCCAAGATGCCAAGGGGCCAAGTACGAAGGGCAATGGCCATTCCGCGCGCGCCGCACGAGAATGAACTTGGCGTCTTGGCCCCTTGGCGGCAGACTCTTCCGCTGCCGCGCGTTGGCCGCCACGCAACCTACGGCATTTCGCGGCCCGGACAGTAACGCCTGAGCCTAGTATCCTCAGCCGCCGGGCACCGTCCCGCGCCCGCGTTTTGGCGCGGCGCACACCGGAAACTCTGCATCGGAAATCGCCTCATGGCCGTCCTCGTTGACAAGCACACACGCCTCCTCGTCCAGGGCATCGGCACGGAGGGCGCGAACCATATGCGCCGTTCCATCGCCTACGGCACGACCGTCGTCGGCGCCATCCACCCGAAGCGCGGGGGCGAACAGCAGGATGGCGTGCCGATCTTCACGACCGTCGATCAGGCCGTGCGCGAAACGGGCGCGAACGTGAGCATCATCTTCGTCCCCGCCGCGGGCGCCGCCGACGCCATTCTCGAAGCGGCGGCCGCGGGCCTCCCGCTGGTGGTGTGTATCACGGAAGGGATCCCGGTGCTCGATATGGTGAAGGTCAAGAGCGCCATCGCGACGAGCAGGACAACGCTCATTGGCCCGAACTGCCCGGGCGTCATCACGCCGGGCACACTAACACGCGTCGGCATCATGCCGGGCGATGTCTTCCTCACGGGGAACGTCGGCGTTGTCAGCCGCTCGGGGACGCTCGTCTACGAGGTGGTGGCCCAACTCACGGCGAACAACATCGGCCAGAGCACCTGCATCGGCGTCGGCGGCGACCCAATTATTGGCACCCGCCAGGTAGAGGCCGTGCGCCTGCTGAACGAAGACGCGGACACAAACGCCATCGTCCTGGTGGGCGAAATCGGCGGCAGCGCCGAGCAAGAAGCGGCGGCTTATATCAAGCAGTTCGTGAAAAAGCCAGTGGTCGCATTCATCGCCGGGGCGACGGCGCCCGCGGGGCGGCGCATGGGCCATGCCGGGGCGATCATCAGCGGCGAAGACGGCAAGGCCGAGAACAAGAAGTCGGCTTTGCGCGACGCGGGCGCCTATGTCAGCGATTCGCCGGCGGACATCGGGATCACGATGAAGCGGGCGCTGCAGGAACGCGGCCTGCTGTAGGATCGGCGCGCGGCCGGTATAATGGAGCGATGGCGCTTGCACCCGTTCTAGAAAGACTCCTGACAGCCGAAGAGTTCGCGGAGACGTGCGACCCGCCGGGGATGACGACGGAACTCGTCCGCGGAAGGATTGTAACGATGCCGCCAGCGAAGACGATGCATGGTTCGCGCGGTTCTCTGATCGATGGCGAACTCCGAGCCTTTGCGCGGCGACACCGGCTGGGCTTAACTACCGGCGAAGGCGGCTATGTCCTTGCCCGCGACCCGGACACGGTCCGCGCCCCAGATGCGGCCTTCATCGAGAGCGGACGCATCCCCGACGGGGGCGTGCCTGAGGACGCCTATTTGGCAGGCGCACCCACGCTCGCGGTCGAGGTCGTTTCGTCGAGTGATCGAGCCCGGGATGTAGCGGACAAGGTGCGGGACTGGCTCGCGGCCGGAGCGAGCCGCGTGTGGGAAGTGCGGCCGAAATCACGGACCGTGCTCGTCCATCGCCCGGGAGCGGGGCCGGTGACGCGGGGTCTCGGTGACACGCTCACGAGCGGCGACGCTGGATTCACGGTTGACGGATTCGCCCTGCCCGTTTCCGAGATCTTCGCGCGCTAACGGGTGAACAAAACCCGCCGGGCGATGCACGGCGGCATCACCGAAGGCAGGCGCGACCGCAGCCTCCCGCAGGCGTGGCCGTCAGGGGTGAGCCGGAGGGGTTGGCTGGAGCATCTGGACCCCAGAACCAGCGGCAACGGGAAGAACGATCTCGTAACCCGCTGTGATGACACCGGTCCCCAGTCCAGGGTTGAGCCGCCGCAACTCGGATTCGCTGGTCTGGTAGGCGTGGGCCAGGTCGGCCAGCGTCACGTTGTAGCCCGCGAAGCTGCCCGAGTTCACCGTGATCAGGCACGGCCCCGTGTCATTGGCGTTGCACGGTCGGATAGCCTCGGTCGCGACCCGCGTGTCCGTGCGGTCCCAGACAATGTAGGCGGCCCCGGCTCCGGCGAGGGCGACCGCGCCGAGGGCAACGATCGCTACGACTTCCGTCCGGGCGACACCCAGTCCCAGGCCGATCCAGCCCAACAGCCGCGGGAGCCGCGAGCTTCGAAGCAC
>JANXYE010000321.1 GCA_025350285.1 Chloroflexota bacterium | reverse complement strand
ACCGGACGCAGTGCGCCAGGTTCGGCAAGCAGCCGGGGCCGGTCTGCCTGCGCCACATGCCGGGCGGGCGGACGCGTCCTCAGGGCGGCGCCTGGCCGCTTTCGGGGACATCGGCTGAGCAGGCCGCCGATGTCCGGACTTACGCCGAGGCTGGGCTGGATGAATTGATGCTTTCGCTACCCGCGCGCTCGGTGTCCGAACTGCTGACGATGCTGCGTGCGTTTATGCGCGAAGTCGCGCCTCGAGTCTGATCGGTCCTCACCCGCAACGCGGCTGCCACCTGCGCTCCACCTGGGCGCGGCCCCGCCTGGCGAGGATAGGCAGGGCCGAATACGGCCGGGGTGTCTCTCCGTGGCATTCGGTATCGCGGCCCACCAGCCAACGAAGGCATTCGATCGTTCGAAAATTGATGCCGTGGGCGACTCTTACACACGCTGGATGGCCGGGCGGGCGGAGCTGATTCGACGCGCCTGCGCCGGGCTGCGCCTTGCAGCCGATGCCCGAGTCCTCGATGTCGCGGCGGGCGACGGGACGCTTTCGAACATGGTCGCGCGATTGACTGGCGGACGCCTTATCTGCCACGACCTTGACGGCCGCGAGTGCGGGCGGGCCGCCAGCTCCGCGTTTCCGGCGGTCCGGGGTGATGTGCGGGCTCTCCCCTTCCGTGCGGCCGGGGCGGATCTCACGATCGCCTTCGAAATTATCGAGCACCTGCAGCCGTGGGAGGCGAGTTCGTTTGTGGCCGAACTGGCGCGAGTCACCCGCCCTGGCGGAGCCCTGATTCTCTCGACGCCGAACCGGTACTCCCTCCAGAGCTTCCGGGGCCTCGCTCGATACTTGCGTGACGGGACCGTCTGGAACGCAAACGACCAGACGCACGCGCAGCTCTACAGCCTTCGATCATTGACGCGTCTGATGAGTAGCGAGTTCGTGGTGGAGCGGGTGCTCGGCTACTACCTCATACCCGACATGCGAGGCCGGGCCTCTCGTTGGACCTACCGGATCAGTGAGGGCGGGCCGCTGCCGGCTCTGAGCCACAAGCTCATGATTGTCGCCCGCCGTCCGGGATAGCCGGGCGCGAGACATTACCGGCGGGCGCTCTACACTCATTGGATGTCCACCGCTGTCGTGGTCGTCATCTTCACGGTCATCGAAGGGCGGCTTTCCGTGCTCCTCATCGAGCGCGCGGCCGACCCCTGCCGCGGCCAGTGGGCATTGCCCGGCGGCGTGCTGCTGGAGGGCGAATCACTCGACGGCGCGGCCGTCCGCAAGCTGGCCGACGAGACGGGCGTCTCGGACGTGTATCTGGAGCAGCTCTTCACCTTCGACCAGCCCCCGGGCAGCGGTACAGAGGTGGCGGTCGCGTACTTCGCTCTTGTGGACGTGGCGCGGACCCGTTTGCGGGCCGAACTGGAGTGGCGTCCGGCCTGGCAGCCCGTGAGGCAGTTGCCACCGCTCGCGTTCGCAAACGAACGGATAAACGCGTACGCGGAACAGCGCCTGCGGAACAAGCTGGAGTACACGAACGTGGTCTACAGCCTGCTCCCGCACCGCTTCACGATGACGGAGATGCAGCGCGTGTACGAAGCGATCGTTGCCGAGCAAATGGACAAGCGGAACTTTCGGCGTAGGGTGGTGGGGCTGCGCATCGTCCGGGAGACGGGGGAGACGGTGAGCCGCGGCGCCCACCGCCCGGCGATGCTCTACGAGTTCACGAGCCGCGCCCCGATGAACATTTAACTCAATGATCGAGGGTTCGAGTCCCTCCGGGCCTACCAAAGTCCCTATTTTGAACCTAATAGGCGAGCGCGTGAGAAATGGGCATGGCCGAGAACAGAGGCCGGGCGAGCCGCGAGCCGGGGCGTTCCCGCGTCCCGACCGGCGGTCTTGCCGATGCCGTGAATGCCGCCAACTCGGCCAGCAGCGAAGTTACGCTGAGCCGTACTCCGAATCCGTGTCGCTGAGAAGACAGCACAGGCTCCTTCCCCGTTTCCGGGGCGGCGCGTAGATTCGGCGCGATGGCCGTCCTCGCGTCGCATGTCGATACCCGCGCCGAGCGCTACCAGGCGAACCGCGCCGGGATGCTGGGCCTGATCGCCGAGATGGACGGCCTCCTTGAGCAAGCGCGGGCGGGGGGCGGCGAACGGGCGATTACGCGCCACCGTTCGCGGGGCAAGCTCCTCGCGCGGGAGCGGATCGAGCTGCTGATCGACCGCGACTCGCCCTTCCTCGAACTGAGCCCGCTCGCGGGGTACTACACCGAATTTCCGATCGGCGGCGGGCTTGTGACGGGGATCGGCGTCGTTTCGGGCGTCGAGACGGTCATCCTCGCGAACGACCCGACGGTCATCGGCGGGGCGATGACGCAACTCAACGGGAAGAAGCTGGACCGGGCGCTAGAGATCGCGCGCGTGAATCGCCTGCCGTACGTCCAGCTCACCGAGTCAGCTGGGGCGGACCTGCGCCGCGAACCGGGTGACTACGAGGACGAGTTGCGGCGCTCGATTGCCCAGCATTTCGCTGAGAGCGGGCGACTCTTCCACGACATCACGCAGCTCTCGGCGCTCGGCATCCCGACGATGAGCATCGTCTTTGGCAGCTCGACCGCGGGCGGGGCGTACCAGCCGGGGCTTTCGGACTACATCGTGATGATCAAGGAGAGGTCGAAGGTGTTCCTCGGTGGTCCGCCGCTGGTCAAGATGGCCACGGGCGAAGACTCCGGCGACGAGGAACTCGGCGGCGCCGAGATGCACGCGTCGGTCTCCGGGCTGGCGGACTACCTCGCGGAAGACGAGATGGACGCGATCCGGCAGGCGCGCGAGGTGATGGCCCACCTCAACTGGCGGAAGCACGGCTATGGCCCGACGCAGCCGGCCGGCCCTCCGCTGTACGACGCGGACGAACTGCTCGGCATCGTGGGGCCGGACCTGAAGGTGCCGTTCGATGTGCGCGACGTGATTGCGCGGGTTGTGGACGGTTCCCGCTTCGAAGAGTTCAAGCCGCGGTATGGGCGCACGCTGGTGACTGGCTGGGCTTCCATCCATGGGTTCCCGGTGGGGATCATCGGGAACAATGGGGTGCTTTTTTCCGATTCCTCGCAGAAGGCGACGCAGTTCATCCAACTCTGTAACCAGCACGATGTGCCGATCGTGTTCCTGCAGAATATCACCGGCTATATGGTCGGGAAGGAGTATGAGCAGGGCGGCATCGTCAAGGATGGTTCGAAGATGATCAACGCCGTATCGAACTCCACAGTGCCGCACATCACGGTCATCCTCGGTGCGTCCTACGGCGCGGGGAACTATGGGATGGGTGGCAAGGCGTTCGATACGCGCTTCGTGTTCGCCTGGCCAAACGCCAAGATCGCCGTGATGGGCCCGGCGCAGATGGCCGGGGTGATGAGCATCGTGCGCCGCGGCCAGGCCCGGGCGGCGGGCCGCGAGTTCGACGAAGAGGAAGACCAGCGCATCCAGGCGCTGGTCATCGAACGAAACGAGAAGGAGTCGTTGGAGTTCTACGCGACCGGGCGGGTGGCGGACGACGGCATGATCGACCCGCGCGACACGCGGACGGTACTCGGCATGGCCCTGAGCGCGGTCCATTCGAACGAAGTGAAAGGCGCCGGGCGGTTCGGCGTGTTCCGGATGTGATGCGATGACGCGGATCACGCGGTTGCTGGTGGCGAACCGGGGCGAGATTGCCCGCCGCATCTTCCGGACGTGCCGGGAGATGGGCATCGACACGGTCGCGGTGTATGCGGAGCCGGACGCGAACGCGCCGTTCGTGCGCGAGGCCGGGCAGGCTGTTGCGCTTGGCGGTTCGACGAGTGTGGAGACGTACCTGGACATCGCGAAGCTGCTCGCGGCGGCGCGGCGGACGGGGGCGGACGCGGTGCACCCGGGCTACGGCTTCCTTTCGGAGGACGCCGGCTTCGCCCGGGCTGTCATTGACGCTGGCCTGACCTGGGTCGGGCCGCACCCGGAGGCGATCGCCGCTATGGGTGACAAGCTGGCGGCCAAACGCATCATGGCCGAGGCCGGCGTGCCGATGCTCATTGGCGTCGCGCTCGATCCAGACATGACAGAAGCGGAACTCCTCGATCATGCCGCGGCCGTGGCCTATCCGGTGCTGGTCAAAGCGTCGGGCGGCGGCGGCGGGCGTGGTATGCGCATCGTACGCGAGGCCGGCGGGCTGAAGGCGGCGGTGGCGAGCGCGCGGCGGGAGGCCAAGAGCGCCTTCGGTAACGACGCCGTCTTCCTCGAGCGGTATCTCGAAGGCAGCCGCCACATCGAAGTCCAGGTCTTCGGCGACAAGCACGGGGACGTCGCTCACCTCTTCGAACGCGAGTGCTCCATCCAGCGCCGCCACCAGAAGATCATCGAAGAGGCCCCGTCTAGCGCCGTTTCGCCTGAGTTGCGCGAACGCATGGGGGCGGCCGCCGTGGCCGCCGCCCAGCGGATCGGCTACGACAACGCGGGCACGGTCGAGTTCCTGCTCGACAGCGCGGGCGCGTTCTTCTTCCTCGAGATGAACACCCGGCTACAGGTCGAGCACCCGGTGACTGAGTCGATCACCGGGCTGGACCTCGTCCGGGAGCAGATCCGCGTCGCGAAGGGCCACCCGCTTTCGTTCTCGCAGGACAAGCTTCGGATCGACGGGCACAGCATCGAAGTGCGTCTCTACGCGGAGAACCCCGCGAAAGAGTTCTTCCCGGTGGCCGGGCACGTACTCGCCTTCGAGCGGCCGTCTGAGCCCGCGGTCCGCTGGGATTCCGGAGTCGAGACCGGCTCCGATGTCTCCGTGTTCTTCGACCCGATGCTGGCGAAGGTCATCGCTCACGCTCGCACCCGGGACGAAGCCGCCTTGAAACTGGCGCTCGCGCTCGAACGGCTGCGCATCCCGGGGCTTGTGACGAACCGCGACTTTCTCGTGAACGTGCTGCGCGGCGACGCATTCCTGGCGGGCGACACGACCACGGACTTCATCGACCGGATTGCCACGGCGCGGACGAAGGAGGCAGCGCCGGAGGACATCCGATTCGCGGCCGTGGCCGCGGCTCTTGCGGGGCAGTACGAACGGCGTGGCGCGGCGCCTGTGCTCCAGACGGTCGGGTCGGGCTGGCGCAACAACCCGAGTGCGTACCAGAAGGTTTCGTTTGACGGGCCGGGCGGGGTGATCGACATCGAGTATCGTGCAGCCAGCGGCGAGGCCTTCGAAGTCCGGGCGGGCGGCGAACCAGGCCATTGCCGGGTGGTCCGATGCGACGCCGGCGTGCTGGGGATCGAGTTGGACAGAGTCCGGCGCTCCGTCTCCGTCTTGCACGACGGCGACAACTGGCACACGCACGATGGGCGGATAGAATTGACGCTGACGGAACGGCCCCGGTTCCCGGGGCCACGAACGGCAGGTGGAGACGGTGGTTACGAAGCGCCGATGCCGGGCAAGGTCGTCTCCGTACACGTTGCTCCCGGTGATGCCGTCAAGGACGGCCAACTGCTCCTTGTGCTGGAAGCGATGAAGATGGAGCACCACATCACCTGTTCGAGGGCCGGGACCGTGGCGAGCGTGCCGGTCGCCGCCGGACAGCAGGTCCAGGGTGGCGCGATACTGGTCGTCATTACGACGGAGGGCTCCTGATGGCTGACGCACTCGAACAGGTGGTGGACGATCTACAGGCGGAGCACGCATCGCTCGCGACGATCATCGATAACGTGCCGTTCGAGCGCTGGGAGAAGGCGACGCACGCGCCGGGCTGGGCCATCCGGGACCAAGTGACGCATCTCGCCTACTTCGATGGAGCGGCGATGACCGCGATCAACGATCCGGAGAAGTTCGTGGCGGATGCGAAGCGGATGAACGAACAACTCGCGGACCCGGCGGCCGACCCGGCCTATCTCATCGAGGCACGCAAGCGCCCGGCCGAGGAGATCCTGGCCTGGTGGCACGACGCGAGCACGCGGCTGGTCGAGGCCTCGCGGACGCTCGACGCCAGCCGCCGGATGCCGTGGTACGGCCCGCCGATGGCTGCGACGTCATTCGTGACGGCGCGGCTGATGGAGTGCTGGTCCCACGGCCTCGACGTGGTGGATGTAGCCGACGCCCGGCGGGAGCCGACGGAGCGCCTGCGCCACGTTGCCTTCCTCGGCGTGCGGACGCGGAGCTTTTCCTACGTGGCGCGCGGCCTCGATCCGAACACGGAACCTGTCCGCGTCGAGCTGCTTTCGCCGGCGGGCGAACTCTGGGTCTTTGGCGAGCCAGGCGCCACCAACCGGATCCAGGGCCCGGCGGCGGACTTCTGCTCGGTGGTGACGCAACGCCGTCACCCGGCCGACACGGATCTCGTCGTCACGGGCGCGGCGGCGGAGGAGTGGATGCGCTACGCCCAGGCGTTCGCGGGCCCTCCAGGCGGCGGCCGCAAGCCAGGTCAGTTTCCGAAGGCGCATCCATGACCGACGAACTCGTCCACCTCGAAGTCTCCGGCGGCGTGGGGACGATCACGCTCGATTCGCCGTCGAACCGGAACGCGCTCTCGTCGCGCCTGACGGCGGACCTTGAGCGTCACCTTGAGACCGCGCTCGGTGATGAGCGGGTGCGGGTCATCGTGCTCACCGGCGAAGGGCCGGTCTTTTGCTCTGGAGCGGACCTGAAGGAGCAGCGGGAACGCAACGCCGCGGGACAGAACACGGCGCCGGGCGCTGGCTCGGGCGGCGGCGGGGGTGTCGCGACGATTTTCAGCCGGATCTGGGACTCGCCGAAGCCGGTCATCGCGCGGGTGAATGGCCCAGCGCGAGCCGGAGGCCTGGGCCTGGTGGCGGCCTGCGACATCGCGCTGGCGGTTGATACGGCCACGTTCGGATTCAGCGAGGTGCGGCTGGGGGTTATCCCGGCGATCATCTCGGTGGTTTGCCTGCCGAAGCTCGGGACCTCCCGCTGCATGGAACTGTTCCTTACGGGCGAGC
>JANXYE010000317.1 GCA_025350285.1 Chloroflexota bacterium | reverse complement strand
GTACCTGTCCGAGATGCACCGCGCCGGCGCTCGCCGTTCCGGCGCGGCTGGCGAGGCGGCCAGGCGCTTCGGCGTCCCGCGCGACGCCGCCTACGCACTCTGGCCCACCCCCGACGACCCCGAAGGCGAACGCTAGACAGGCCCTGTGTTAAGCTCAGAAACGCAGCTCACCCGGAAGTACCGCCTTGTCCGAACGTCTTCTTGTCTGCGTGGGATGGCCCTACGCGAACTATTTCCTTCACGTCGGCCAGGCGGCGGGCGCGTACATCCCGGCCGATATTTTCGTGCGCTACGAGCGGCTGGCTGGCAACGAAGTGGTCATGGTCTCGGGCTCCGATTGCCACGGGACGCCGATCACGGTCACGGCCGAACGCGAAGGCATCAGCCCGCGGGACGTGGTCGATCGCTATCACCCGAAAATCCTCGAAACGTGGGAGAAGCTCGGCATCACGAGCTGGAGCATCTACACCACGACGCTCACGGAGAACCATTACGCGACGACCCAGGAGATCTTTCTGCGGCTGCTGGAGCGCGGTTACCTCGAGAAGCGGACGGCCGACCAGCTCTACGACCCGGAGGCCGAGCGCTTCCTCCCGGACCGCTACGTCGAAGGGACGTGCCCCCACTGTGGCTACAAAGAGGCCCGCGGCGACCAATGCGACAACTGCGGCAAGACGCTCGACGCGGTCGAACTGATCGAGCCGCGCAGCCGCTTCACCGGTGCGACGCCCGTCCTGCGCTCGTCCGAGCATTACTTCCTCATGCTCACCAAATTCCAGGACCAGCTCGGCGAATGGTTGGCGAAGCAGACGCACTGGCGGCGGAACGTCCTCAACTTCAGCCTCGGCTGGATCACCGAGGGCTTGCAGGATCGGGCGATTACGCGCGACATTTCGTGGGGCGTGCCGGTGCCCGTCGAAGGCTGGGACGCGAAGCGCATCTACGTCTGGTTTGACGCCGTCATCGGCTACCTCTCGGCGACGCGCGAATGGGCCCAGAACAAGGGGGAGCCGGACGACTGGAAGCGTTTCTGGCTGGACCCCGCGGCGAAGCAGTACTACTTCATCGGCAAGGACAACATCCCGTTCCACACGATCATCTGGCCGGCGATGCTCATGGGCCACGGGGAATACGAGCTCCCATACGAGGTGGCGGCGAACCAGTACGTCAACTTCTCGGCGGGCCAGAAGCAGAGCAAATCCAAGGGCACCGGCACGTGGGTGCTCGAACTGCTGGAGCGCTACTCGGCTGACACGGTGCGCTTCTACCTCACGCAGATCATGCCGGAGACGGCCGACTCGGAGTTCCGCGAGGAGGAACTCATCCGGGCGAATAACGACATCCTCATCGCCACCTGGGGCAATCTCGCGAACCGCGTGATTTCGATGATCCACCGGAACTTCGATGGCGTGGTTCCGGCGACGGGCGAGCTGAGCCCCGAATCGGTGGCGCTGATAGGCGACGCCCGCGCCACGTTCGCAACCGCCGGGGCCGAGTTTCACGCCTGCCACTTCCGAAGCGGATTGCAGGAGTCGCTGAAGCTCGCCCAGCTGGCGAACCGGTACCTCGACGACCGGGCGCCGTGGAAAGCGGTCAAGACCGACCGCGAGCACGCCGCGGAGACCCTGGCGACGGCGCTCAACGTGATCAACGCCCTGAAGGTGCTGCTCCACCCTGTGCTGCCGTTCAGCACGGCCGAGCTGCACGAAGACATGGCTCTCGAAGGCTCGATCGAAGATGGCGGCTGGGCTTACGCACCCGTTCCGGGCGGGACCCGCCTCGGAGGCCCGCGCCCACTGTACGTGAAGATCGATACCACGGCCCAAGCGGCGGGACCGGCATGATCCTGTTCGACACCCACTGCCACCTGCAGGACGAAGCGTTCGAGGGCGACTTCGCCGCGGTCGTGGCGCGAGCGCGGACGGCGGGAGTGCTGGGGATGGCCCTCTGCGGCTACGACGCGTCTTCGAACCTCGCCGCACTTGACCTGAGCGCCGGGGTTGAGGGCGTCTTTCCGACCGTCGGCTTCCACCCCCACGACGCCAAGGACCTCACACCCGCGGCGATGGCGGTACTGGCCGCCCAGGCTGCCCGGCCGGAAGT
>JANXYE010000307.1 GCA_025350285.1 Chloroflexota bacterium | reverse complement strand
TCTTCCGGCGGGTCTCACCGACGTGGAAGCTGGGGATCCGCTTCGAATGGGGGAGGCCGGGAGGCTATTTCTTCAACTACGCTTTTCACCCCGGCGGCCTCCTGGAAGGGGTGCTCTACCAGGGTGACGTGAACCTCTATTCCCTCGGTTCGGTCCTGATGACGCGCGACGCCTTCCCTATCGTCCGCGAAGGCAACCAGGTCACGTCGCTCCTCGATCGCGTGCCGTTTGCGTACCATCTCGACAACGAACGGTTCGTCCGCTATCTGCGCGAGGAAGCGGTCGCGGGTGGGGTGAACCGCATCGAGCAGACCATCCGCGAGGTGCGGCTCACGGCGGACGGCGAGGCGATCGCGGCAGTCGTCACGGACGACGCCGAAGAACGCAGCTTCGACCTCTTTGTGGACGCGTCAGGTTTCCGCTCGGCGCTGCTTGGGGACGCGTTGCGGTCTCCCTTCCGGAGTTTCGCGCCAAGCCTCTTCACCGATACGGCGGTGGTCGCGAGCGTGCCGCACGGGGGCCATATCAAGCCGTACACGGTTGCGGAAACGATGGATGCCGGGTGGTGCTGGAACATTCCGATCGTCGAGGACGACCACCGCGGCTATGTCTTCTCCTCCAGCTTTATGTCAGTGGAGCAGGCCGAGGCGGAGATGCGCCGGAAGAACCCGGGCATGGGCGATGTGACGAGGATAGTGAAGTTTCGTTCGGGCCGGCACGAACATTTCTGGAAAGGCAATTGCGTCGCGATCGGCAACGCCTACGGGTTTGTGGAGCCGCTCGAATCCACTGGAATCCACATGATTATCCACGAGATCAACCAGCTCATCCTGAATTTCCCGCGTTCGAAGAAGGACACAGCCATTAAGGGGGTCCTCAACAAGAAACTGAACGAACACTGGGACTCGATCCGCTGGTTTCTGGCGCTCCACTATCGCTTCAACAAGCGGCTTTCCACCGAGTTCTGGCAGACGTGTAACAACGACGCGGACATCGAGGGCGCCCTCGACCGGATCGACCTGTTCCGCGAGAGAGCGCCGCTCACCTACCGCCAGTCGCTTTTCCACAAACCCGAGGAGATCTTCAGCGACTTCGGATACGACATTCTCCTCCTGGGGCAGAAAGTGCGGAGCCGCTTTGTGGAGGCCGCGGAGCCCCGTCGCGCCTGGGAGGAGCGCCAGGCGGCGACCAGGGAGGTGGCGAGCAGAGCCCTTTCCCAGGAAGAGGCTCTAGCCGTCCTCCGGCGCGCCCCAGCCGAGGTGCTCCAGCGGGTCGTCACCAGCCCGGAGACCTGGGCGACATGGCCGTAACCGCCGCCTCCGGGTTGGCCTTCAGAGCACCTCGCGGACACCTGCCGAATTCGGCAGGCGGCAAAGATGGTTACCCGCATCCACCGGAGTAATCGAGGCGGATCGCGGCTGGTTCATCCTATCCGCCAGGTCGGCGGCAGGGCGAATGGCGTTACGCGGCAGCATCGACGATTGACATTCAGGCCCTCGGTTCATAGACTTCGGCGCGGCTTGGCTGGCCGGTCAGCCAGTTTAGGGGAGGCGTTTAATGTCCGAGAACTACTGGCTTCGAAGTCGGCGGCTCAGCAGGCGCGGTCTGCTCCGCGGAGGCGCAGCTGGCGCCGCTGGCGCGAGCGCTTGGGCACTCGTGGGCTGCGGCGACGACGACAAGAAGAGCACGGCGACGAACCCGCCGGCCTCTGGCACCACGGCCGCGTCGGGCACCACAGCTGCCGCGGGCAGCCCGACGGCGGCCGCCTCGGCTTCGGCAGCGAAGGCCGTTGACGGAAGCTACTACAGCGCCCAGGGCCAGTTCGCAGGCACGACGATGGACATGCACCGCGAACTGTACCGCGGCAGCATCGCCATACAGGCGCTGGCCTACAACAACCTGCTGAAGTGGAACGATGTGGAGAAGGGCACCTTCACGGGCGACCTCGTTGAGAAGATCGAGCAGCCCGACAACAAGACGTTCACCTTCACCCTGAAGCAGGGCGCCAAGTTCCACAATAAGGCGCCCGCGAACGGCCGCGCCCTGACGATGGACGACATCAAGTGGAACATCGAGCGCCAGCGGACGCAGGTGCTGGCGAACGGCGACGTGGTCAAGAACTTCGGGCGGAACGGCAACCTCTACGGGCCCAACGTCATCGATAAAGTTGAGTACGTCGATGAGAAGACGGTGAGGTTCACGCTGAAGAAGCCGGACGCGACGTGGGTCACGACGATGTGCGACGAGTTCAACGTGATCGAGGCGAAGGAAGTCGTCACGTCGATCGAGGGCACCGAAAACTTCGGCACGCTCGACGCCAAGTACATCGTCGGCACGGGCCCGTACATCTTCGACAGGTACACCCCGGGCAAGGGTTCCCACGCGACCCGCAACCCCGACTACTTCGAGAGGAAAGCGAACCTCCCGGTCGCGCATTTCGACGAGATGTTCTGGACGGACCTCGGGGCGGACGTGAACCCACAGCGTATCGCGTTCGAGCAGAAGCAGATCGACATCGCCAGCTTCCCCA
>JANXYE010000262.1 GCA_025350285.1 Chloroflexota bacterium | reverse complement strand
CGGCGTTGCAGATAACCACGTCGAGGCGGCCGTAGGTATCGATCGCCGTCTTCACCATGTTGAAGCCGCCATCGTAGCTGGAGACGCTATCGAAATTCGGGGTGGCCTCGCCGCCGGCGGCCTTGATTTCATCGACCACCTTTTGGGCGGCGGCGCGGTTTTCGCCCTGGCCGTGGGGGTCGCCGCCAAGATCGTTGACCACGACTTTCGCGCCGCGCGCGGCGAGGTCCATTGCGTAGGCGCGGCCGAGGCCAGCCCCGGCGCCGGTGACGAGTGCCACCTGGCCATCAAATCGAATCGCCATAATTGTTGAAAAGTCCTTCCGGTTTGTGATACAGCCCGCGGGAGTCCGCGTGACAGGCAATCGTGGAGGTTACCAGTTCAGCGCGCTGCATTCAGCGGCGGCGGGATAGCGCGGGTCGCGGCCATCCACCATGAGCTGAAACCATGCTTCGGTACTGGCGATGCGCCAGGCCAGCGTATCGCTGGCGCCTGAGCGGAAAGCCCGGCGCAGCTTCCGCACCTCGCGCGCGTTGAAGATACCGCTTCGCTGTTCGGCGCCGGAGAGCATGTTGTTCATCCACGAATTCAACGGGCCGCGAATCCACTGCTGCTGTGGCGGCGCGTAGGCGAGCTTATCTTTGCGGTTCAAGATCTCGTCCGGGACGATGCCGCGCATCGCGTCGCGGAGCACCACTTTCGTGACGGCGTTGCGCAGAAGCAAGTCCCGCGGGAGCCCAAAGCCGTACTCTATCAGCCGGTGGTCCAGGAACGGAAGGCGCACCTCGCGGCTGAACGCCATGCTGTTGCGGTCGGCATAGCGCAGGAACTCGGGCAGCTGGGTCACCGTTTGCCAGCGCACAAGCTCATTCCGCAGACGGTCCGGGAACGGTTCTGGCGAATCGACGTGGGCCGGCGAAAAGCGCTCGCGCACGCCCGGCGCAAGGAGATTCGACGAGCGGTAATAAAACTCTGTGAGCCGATCACGAATGCGGCCGGGGAGCAGGTAGTAGGCCGCGAATTCGCCCGGGGCGCGGAGGTCCCCGTGATAGCGGCGCAGATAGGCGAGTGCTTCGCGGCCGAACTTATCGAGGCGGCCGGTGCGCAGCCAGTGCGCCCAGAACATGCCGTGCGCCTGGTCGTAGCCGGCGAGCAGTTCATCGGCGCCCTGGCCGTCGAGCAGGACCGTCGTGCCATTTTCGCGCGCAAGGCGCATCACCTGGTACTGGGCGAATGGGCTCGCGCTGGCGATCGGCTCTTCCTGGTGCCACTGGAGGTTCGCGAACTCGGCGGCGAACCGTTGCGGCTCGATCCACACCATATGGGACTCGGCTTCCACCTCGCCGGTCATGCGTGAGATGTAGCGGCCCTCATCGTGCGCGCGTGAATGGAAGCGGGCGCTGAAGGTGCGCTGGTGGAGCTCCTGGTTCGCTTTCTGGGCGTTGATCGTGGCCACGATGCTCGATGAATCGAGGCCCCCACTGAGGCTGCTGCCGACGGGCACATCGCTGCGCAAGCGAATGCGGATAGCATCGAAGAGGAGTTCGCGGAAGCACTCGACCGCCTCCGTCCGGTCTCCAGGGACCGCCCCAGCCGAAGGCTGCCAGTAGCAGCGAGCTTCGCCCCGCAGCTCACTGTCGAGCACGAGGTAGTGCGCGGCCGGAAGGCTTTCGATGCCTTCGAAGAAGCTCTCCGTGTCGAGGTCGAGGTCGCCGCGGGAGACGTAGCGATAGACAGATTTGAGGTTCGGGCGGCGCAATTCGGGGCGGATGGCGAGGATCGCCTTCATTTCGCTCGCGAAGGCCACGCCCTTGGAGGTGCGCGCGATATAGAGTGGCTTCTCCCCGAAACGGTCACGCGCGAGGAAGAGCGTGCGCGCGCGGCCATCCCAGAGCGCGAAGGCGAACATCCCGTTGAAGCGCGCCAGGCAGTCCGTGCCCCACTCCTGGTAGGCGCGGAGGATGACTTCGCCATCGCCTTCGCTGCGAAAGCGGTGGCCGAGCGTCTTCAATTCGGCGCGGAGTTCGACGTAGTTGTAGATCTCGCCGTTGAAGACGAGGGTCTGGTCCGCTTCGGCGTCGATGATGGGCTGATTCGATGCTTCGGAGAGGTCGATGATGGCGAGGCGGGTGAAACCGAACCCGAGCCCGGGGGCGAAGAAGCGGCCTTCCCCATCCGGACCGCGGTGGCGGAGGGTGGCGATCATCGCATCGATGGTGGCCAGGGGGACCGGTTCGCCGCCGGCCCGGAGGACGCCGCAGATTCCGCACACAGGTGGCCTCCTCGCGGCATGAGCTGCCCGGGCCGCTCGTCGCCGGGGGTTGTTCGATGCTAACAGGGGTTCGGGGCAAGGGTCACGGTTCGGGGGCTCGAAGCCTCGACGAGGCGGCGGTACCGCGACGGAGGGTGTGCGTCAGATTTTTGCGCGAAGAGTGGGCGCCGACCTGGTGCCGGCCGCCGGCTCCCAAAGACCCCTCCGTGTCCGTCGCGGCTAGGATTGTTGGTTCCGAAGCTCCGCCCGAGAGCCGACACGAATCTGTCCTAGCCGCGACTGGAAGGAGCGGTCTTTACGACGGTCGCCGTGGCAGTCAGCGGGAGAC
>JANXYE010000239.1 GCA_025350285.1 Chloroflexota bacterium | reverse complement strand
TGATGGCCTGGCAGTACAACGGCCTCATGCCGCGTGCGGCAATCGCGAAGAGCCTCCGCCTCTTCAACGACGAGGTCGTCGGGCGGCTGTAACGGAGGCTCTCGTGGCGCATCCCATCAAGGAGATCACGGACGAGATTGCTCCCATCATCGAACGGTTGCGAGCGCTCTGCCTTGCTCTGCCGGGGACCTGGGAGAAGCTCGCCTGGGGCGAGCCGACGTTCCGGGTGAAGGACCGGATGTTCGCCCAGGTGGACAACAACCACCACGGGTCGGGGCACATCGCGGTCTGGTGCCTGTCGCCGCCGGACGCGCGCGAGATCCTCATCGAGAACGCGCCGGAGCGGTTCTTCGTGCCGCCCTACGTCGGGCCGAAGGGGTGGATTGGGGCGCGGCTGGACGGTGAATGCGACTGGGACCAGGTTGCGCTCGTGATCGAGGACGCGTACCGCATGGTTGCCCCGAAGAAGCTCCTGGCGGAGTTCGACAGCCGCTCAGCCTGAGGACGGGTTCCGCCAGCCAACGGCGGCGGCGAGAGCGCCGCTCGCCAGCTGGTTCAGGCTGACGCCTTCTCGACGGGCCTCGAAGACGAGGCGCTCGTGGAGCGACAAGAACCTTGGCGCTCCCGGCGTCATGGCGTTTAGGATCATCGCAGAGGTGCCGCCATGCCGATCGAGTTCTGCGGGATGATCGGGACGCGATCCGCGTCGGAGCTGGACGCGGCCGATGCGTCGCTCATCGGGGGCCACGTCGACCGCGACTTCGTCAAGCAGTTCGCGCGCGCCCACGAAGACGCGGGGTTCGACCGCGTCCTTGTCGGTTACGGATCGAGCGGGCCGGACGGCTTCAGCGTCGCCGCCTACGCCGCCGCCCACACCGATCGCCTGAACTTCCTCATTGCCCACCGGCCGGGATTTGTCACGCCAACGCTCGCCGCCCGCAAGGCCGCGACCCTCGACCAGTTCACCGAAGGCCGCGTCGCCCTCCACATCATCACCGGCGGGGCCGACCCGGAGATGCAACGCGATGGCGACTGGCTGACCAAGGACGACCGTTACCGCCGGACGGACGAGTACCTCCATGTGATGAAGAAGACCTGGCTCGAAGAGAAGCCGTTCGACTACGAGGGGCAGTACTATCGCTTCCGCAAGGCATTCAGCGAGGTGAAGCCGTTCCAACAGCCGCACCTGCCGATCTACTTCGGCGGCATGTCGGGCCCCGCGCTCGAAGTTGGCGCGAAGCACGCGGACGTTTATGCCGTCTGGGGCGAACCGGTGGCCTCGGTGCAGGCAACCATGGCCGAAGTGAACGCCGAAGCCGCGAAGCACGACCGCAAGCCGAAGTACAGCGTCTCCTTCCGGCCTATCCTCGCCACGAACGAAGAGGCGGCCTGGGAGAAGGCCCGGCGCTACCTCGACCGGGTCGTCTCCCTCCGCGGCGGCGTCATTCCGGCCTACAACCCGGCGAACGCCGGCTCGCAACGGTTGCTCGGGCTCGCCGAGCAGGGCGAGGTCCACGACGACCGTCTCTGGACGGCGATCGCGAAGGCCGTGGGTGCCTACGGCAACACAACGGCCCTCGTGGGGACGCCGGACCAGGTCTGCGAATCGCTGCTGCGCTACTACGACGCGGGCGTCAGCACGATCCTCATCCGCGGCTTCGAACCGTTGCCGGACGCCGAGGACTACGGCCGCGAACTCATCCCGCTCGTCCGCGCCGAGGTGGCGAAGCGCGATCGTGCCATCGCGCGGCTCTCCGCCGCTGGTTCCGAACGCCGCTGAGAAAACAACCCATTGTCGTTTGCGCGCGCTTCCGCCCAGCGGGCCGTGGCCTCGTCCAATGAGATGGTCACCGTTTGCATCCCGCGATCGTCCGGGCTACTGAACACGAAGTCAACGAACTGCGCTCAGCCCTCGATCGTCACCGTGCCCGTGGTCCCATCGACGGTCACCATCGCGCCGTCGGGGATGAGCCGCGTGGCGTTGGCCACCGCTACGACCGCAGGCAGCCCGAACTCGCGCGCCACCGTGGAGGCGTGCGAAAGCATCCCGCCGCGCTCCACCACAACCGCCGCGGCCGGGAAGAACAGCGGCGTCCAGGCCGCGTCGGTGAGGGGGGCCACCAGCACGTCGCCATCGGCGAGTTCGGCTTCGGCACCGGCTTCGGCGCTCAGGATGACGCGCGCCCGGCCCCTCGCCACGCCGCCGCTGACTCCCAGCCCGTGGAACACTCGCTCGCCGGGCGACACCGCGGCGGCCATCGTAGCCTCGACAGGCAGGGTGAACACGACCGGTAACTCCAGTGCCCGGAGCGTTTCGAGTTCGGCCTTCCTGCCGGTCACCCATGCGCTCACGGCGCGGGGGCCCAACTCGCCGGAAACGATTGGCCCGAGTTCGTCGAGGCGCAGGAACCAGACATCCTCGGCCGTCGCGAGCACGCCTCGTGTTTCCAACCGCCGCCCCAGTTCGCGCGCGGGCGGGCGGAAGGAACGCGAGGTCCGCGCCAGGTTCGCCTTGGTCAACTCGCGCGCCTTGACGAACTGCTGCGTGCGGGCGAGCTGTAACCGGAACTCTTCCCGCTGGACAGCGGGAACGCTCTTCTCAACGGCGGTCGTAAGCTTTTCGCGCGCGGTGGCCGCCTTTGCCGCCAACTTCGCCGGGCTCCGGCCAGCCGGGACGCCCAGGTTCGCCCGAATCGCGCTCAGTACGAAGGTCGCGTCTTCGCCCCAGTCTGGCGTGGAAGGGTCGAGTTCGCCCTGACCACGGAAGCCGTAGTCCTGGAGAAACGTGGCCAGCGCGCCCGCGAACTCCGCCCATGGCCCGTCAGTGCCGTCCACGGTTCGCGCCCGCACCTCCGCGAAGTCCCCCGCCTTGAAGGCAGCCGCCACTGGCTTCGACTTGCGAGCCACCTGCGCCAACTCCCACACGCGCTCCATCGGCTCGCTGCTCACCACCCCGAGCGCGCTCGTGAGCGTCGTCGTCCACTCGGGCGGATGTCCGGGCACGGCTGTGTCGAGGAAGCTCCCGAGCAGACCCAGGTATTCGCCGCCCGCCATCGTGGTCTGGCTGTGGCGCACGTACATCTCTCCACAGAGCGCGACGGCCGCCTCCAGGCGGGCGAGGAGCCGCGCTTCGCTTTCGCCCGCGAGTTTTGGCGCATCAAGCGATCTCACTCTCGCCCGCTCGGCCTTCGCCACTTCTTTCTCTGCGCGGGCGGGCGCGGCGGCCCATAACCGTTCGACCTTCGCGCGGGTTTTGCGCGCCCTTTCGACATCCGCGCCGAGGCCCGACTTCATGCCCTCCTCGTCGCCTCGCAAGTACTGGGTCAGCATCTCTGACTGCCGCTCTGGCTGGTAGGTCGCGACGAACGCCCCCAGCCAGGCGATGTTCACGACGACCCGCCCGGCCACGATGGCGAAGATGTTGTCAGAAGGCAGCGGGCCGAACTCCACGAGGTCGCCGACCCGAATCAGGTCGATGATCCCGCGCGCCCAGGCGTTGCTTTCGCCCATCACGAAGTCGGCGGCGAGCGGTTTCAGGACGCCCGGCAACACTTCTTCGACGTTGCCGGTGCCGTAGTAGTTGTAGTTGCGGTGCGGCGTCGAATCCCATGAACAGAGCGGCATAGCGGATTCCCTTCTTGCGTCGCCGCGCCGGACTAAAGGTCGCGGACCTTCGGCGCGACTTCGGCGGCGAGATACTCGGGCACCGAGTCCGAATCGAATGTAAAGTGCTGGAACTGCATCTCTTCCAGCCCGAGTTCGGCGAGCTGCCCGACCTGATCGACGACCTCGTCGGTGCCGCCGGACACCATGCCGCGGGCTTTCATCCCCGAGCGGAAATCCGGCAGCGACGTGCCCGCGGGAGCCCCGAACATCGACATCACCCGGCGCGTGGACGCATCCAGGTCCGCCTCGGTGCCACCGACGATGCCGAAGACCATCATCGACTTGCGGATCGTGGCCGGGTCGCGTCCTTCCGCTTGGCAGTGGCGGTCAAGGACGGCCAGTTTCGCGCGGTAGCCATCAACACCGAGGTTCACGGCGTTCCACTCGTCGGCGTAACGCGCCACAAGCTTCAGGGTTTTCTTCTCGCCGGTACCGCCGATTAGCAACGGAGGGCGCCCGGCCACGGGCTTCGGCTGGCAATCCGCCTCGCGTAGCTGATAGTAGCTTCCTGCGAACGTCGCGGGGCCGGGTTGGTGCATGGCGCGGATCAGCCGGATCGCTTCTTCGAGCCGCTCGAAGCGTTCCTTCACGGGCGGGAAGTGGATTCCGTAGGCGCGGTGTTCGGCTTCGTTCCAGCCGGCGCCGAGGCCCATGACGAAGCGGCCGCCGCTGAGCTGGTCGATCTGCGCCACCATTCGTCCAATGTCGGCCGGCGGCCGAAAGGTAACGGGCGTGACCAGTGGGCCGAAGCGGATGTTCTTCGTTTGGCTCGCGGCCATGACGAACGACAGGTACGCCTCAAGCGAATCCTGTTGTGGCCCGATGAAGTAGTGGTCGGATCGGAAGACGCTTGGGAACTCGAGCCGTTCCGCCATCGCCAGGACGTGGGACCAGCGTTCCCAGGTGAGGCCGTTCTGGCCCTCCACCATCAGCCCAATGCGCATGGCGCCCCCCCACTGTTCGAATTCGAACGACGTAATTCTGGGGCGGCCCGTGTTTGTGCGCACCGGCCTGCGCTTCTTCCTCGGGCAAAGCCGGCAAACGATCCCTTCGGCGGGTTTTCCCCTACAATGCGCCCACCCTCCGCGACCGGACGCCAATGACGATCTCCATCGCCCTCAGGAATATGCGCACGGGTAAAGCTCGTCTGGCGTTCTCGATTGCCGGTGTGGGCGTGGCCACGCTCCTGCTGGCGTTCGTGCTCGCCCTCTATCGCGGCTGGAACGACGGGCTCGGCGCCTACATCGATGAGACCAAAGCCGATGTCTGGGTGGCCCCGCTTGGCAGCGAAGGGTTCTTCACGCCGTCGATCGTC
>JANXYE010000225.1 GCA_025350285.1 Chloroflexota bacterium | reverse complement strand
GCGATGAACGACGTGCGGAGGACGATGTCCGGCATCGCCTCGCGAAGGCCGGCGACGAAGCCGTAGACCTTCTCCAGGTTGCTGGGGCGCTTCATCCGGCGGAGGACA
Source organism: Chloroflexota bacterium (assembly GCA_025350285.1). Classification (GTDB taxonomy): domain Bacteria; phylum Chloroflexota; class Dehalococcoidia; order Tepidiformales; family Tepidiformaceae; genus JANXYE01. The sequence continues at coordinate 2,279 of JANXYE010000225.1, read as the reverse complement.
GCCTCGGAGCCGTGCTGAAGCGGCACGTCGAGGTAGTGGACCACGTTGGGGATGCTCGCCATCGCCTCAATCAGTTCGGGCGAAACGCGGCTGGGGTAGGCGTACATCAGGCGCAGCCAGGTGTCGGGTCCGACGGCTCCCGAGAGCGTGCGAAGGAGGCCGGGCAGCCCCTTGCCGACCGGGAGGCCAAGGTCTTCGCCCCAGGCGGTGCTGTCCTGGGCGACAAGGACGAGTTCCTTCGCGCCGGCTTCGACAAGTCGCTGCGCCTCGCGCACGAGCATGCCAGCCGGCGCGGAACGGAGGGCGCCCTTGATCTTCGGGATGACACAGAACGTGCAGGGGGCGTCGCAGCCATCGGAGATCTTGAGGTAGGCGCTGGGGCCGGTGACCTTCGCGTGGCTCTCGGGGATGTCGTAGACGGCGCTCACATCGACGCTCAGCAGCCTGGCCACATCCTGCCATTGGCCCACGCCAAAGACGTGGTCGATACCTTTGACTTCGGCGCGGACTTTGTTGCCGTAGAGCTGGGTCATGCAGCCGGCGACGATAAGCGTCTGGCCCTCGCGTTTGCCCGCGGCGAGGGCGTGGACGGCCTCCATCGACTGCGCCTGGCTCTGCTCGATGAAGCCGCAGGTGTTCACGATGATGGCGTCGGCGTCGCCCGGCTCAAGGACGGGGATGAGTTCGCCGCCTGTGAGCAAGCGTTCGAGGTGCTCGCTATCCACGTCATTCTTGGGGCAGCCGAGGGTGACGAGGTGGTAGGTTTTCGGTACTGCCATCAGGGGCCATCACTTATGACGATTGTGACTTCGCGGCCGGCGTCGAGAGGGGTCTCCGAGGCGGGCGCCTGGTCGGTAATCGTGTTCTTTTGCTGGTTGCTCTTGGAGTGAAGTTCGCGGGCGACATACCCAGCGGCTTCCAGGGTTCGTTTTGCTTCGGTGGCGGAGAGCCCCTTGACGGACGGGACGAGGCCCGACGGGCCCGCCGTCGCGGAGGCTCCGGCCCCCTGGGTTGTGGTCGCGGCGGCGCCACGGGTGGCCGTCGGCGTCCCGGCGCCGACCGTCGTCGTGGGCGAAGGCGCGGTCTTGCTATCCCCGCCGAGGTTCGAAATGAGCACGGCCAACAGGACCACGCCAATCACCGCAGCGACCGCAAATGCGAGGACGAGGACGCTGCGGGACTGGCCAGCGGCGTTCGGATTGATGCGCCAGGCCGGCGCCGGCAGCCCAATATCGACGCCGATCGTGGGGCCATCCTTCGAAGGTGTGACGAAGTTGATGACCGGTTCGTCCTGGGGGGTATAGGGCACGGAGGACGGGGGCGGCTGGACGGTGTTCTGGCCGGGTCGTCCCGCTCCGGGGCGGACAGCAGTCTGTGGCCGCGCCGGGCGCTTCCAGACTGGCCGGGAAGGGCTGCTGCCGCTGACGGGTGTTTGCATGCTCGGGCGGACAGCGGCGCCGCCGGTCGGGCGCGGTTCGTCGTCCCCATCCCTCGGGAAGAGGGCGAGCATCTCCAGAGGGTCTTCGCCCAGGTACTGGGAGTACGAACGGAGGAATCCCCGCGCGTACACCGGCGCGGGAATAACGTCGAACTGCTCCACTTCGAGCGCTTCAAGGTAGCGGCGCGAGATGCGCGTATCGCGCTCCGCGTCGCCGAGGCTCAGGCCGCGGGCTTCGCGCGCCCGGACCAGCCGCGAGCCGAGTTCACCCATATTCCAACCCTTTGAGGGGTACCGGTCACCGTAGCACGGGATGCGGCTACGGGCAGAGGGAGTGGAGGGGCCTGCGGACGGGGATTCAACCCTGCTCCTTACCCGCTGCCCTGGACCCGGCGGGCACGAACCCGACGCGAACGTCCATAGTTTGACCGGCCCGGCTCCAACACCCTAGACTTCGTAGTTGACCACGGGAGTTTCGGAGTAAGTATGGAAGCGATCGTACGCGCCGACGGGCGCCAACTGCGCCTCGTTGAGGGGCAGGAATTTGAACTCAACCACGTTGCCGGCGAACCGGGCGACTCGGTGGATTTCGAGGTACTGATGCTGCTGGATGGCAAGGACGTGACAATCGGGACACCGACAGTCGCGGGGGCGTCGCTCACGGCGAAGATCACGCAGCATGGGCGCGGGCCAAAGCTCCGCTTCATGAAGTACAAGAACAAGGTGCGGTACCGCCGCATCCTCGGCCATCACCAGCACGTTACGCGCCTGGTGGTGGACTCGATTTCGCGGGGGTAAGGCGTTATGGCACATAAGAAAGGTGTCTCGAGTTCCAAGAATG
>JANXYE010000221.1 GCA_025350285.1 Chloroflexota bacterium | reverse complement strand
CGATGGCGAAGGTCGGCGCCACGCCCATGCCCTCGACCTTGACCCGCTGGCCGCCGCGAAAGAACGAGATGTCCGGCAACATGAACCGCGGATCGTCGGGGTCGGGGAACCGAGATCGGGCGTCCACCTTGACCCTCCCGCCGGCCCGCCGCTGGTGATGCGTCAGGTGGAAGGCGAACTGCGCCTGGATGTCGCCGTGTGTTTGGCTTCCCACAGGTTTCTCCACCACCTCGCCGTCGATGTACTCGAGCCAGGGAGGGCCGTCTTCGGGCAGGGCCAGGTAGTCTTCCACGCGGACGCGAGTGTTCGTGACCATACCTTGATGATACCACCACCAGAACCTTGCTAGTCCCTGCGAAGAGGCAGGGCCGGCCGGCGGAGAACCACAGCGTGTGCGTGCGCAGGAGCGGGACGAGCGCCAGTGGCCCATACAGGAACGGGGCGTGCCTCCCGATCGGCCGGGCGAGCGGAGGCGCGAGGGTCAGGTGATGGACCTTCGTCGGGCAGCTCGGGAACCAGCGCCGGACATCATCATCACCGATGCGGTGGACGCCCTTGTTGCGAGGGTTATCACGCCGCAGGTCGTAGATGAGGATGAGCCCGCCCGGGCGGGTGATTCGGAAGAGTTCCTTCGCGATGCCGTGGGCAACATCTTCGTCGGGGACGCTACTGAACAACGTGAACGCGAGCGCGAGATCGAACAGTTCGTCTGGTTCCGGGACGGCGATGGCGCTGCCCTGATGCACGCGGATGTCGGAGGCGTGACCGCGACAGTAGGCGACCGCGGCGTCATCCAGGTCCTGACCGGCCTGGTCTTCTGGACGGGCGCCCCATTGCACCATCAGGCGGAGGTTGTATCCGGCGGAACAGCCCGCCTCGAACGCTTTCACGCCGTCGAGGTTGTCCAGATCGTGAGCGATGAGGATGCCACGGAGCAGCCGCTCACGTTCCTGCACCATCAGCAGGTTGCCAGGTTCGAGGATTGATTGGTTGGCCATGAACCGCCCTTCCCGCCGGCATCTCAATCATATCCCGGGAAACTGAACGGCGCAGCCGGTGACCGCACGGCCCCGAGCCGTACAATCGTGCCTCACCCCTTCCGGAGGAGTTTGCCATGCCCGCATCACCGGAGATCAACCTGCTGGACCTCGCGAACTACGGGGCGGACGGGCAGCCCCACGGAATGTTCCGCTGGCTGAGAGAGAACGACCCCGTGCACTGGCACGCGGAGCCGGGCGGGAGCGGGTTCTGGGCCGTGACGCGCTGCGACGACGTCCGCAGGGTCTCGAAAGACGCGGTCACGTACTCGTCGTGGCGGGGCGGCATCATGATCGGCGATAGCGACGAAGCCGGGCTCGCGGGGTCGCGGAACATGATGCTCTTCATGGACGAGCCAGCGCACACGCGCTACCGGAACCTCGTCAGCCGCGGATTTACGCCGGGTTCGGCCCAGAAGCTCGGCGCCCGCATCCAGGAACTCGCCCGCCTGATCATTGATGAGGTGATCGAGCGGGGCGAATGCGATTTCGTCTCGGAGATCGCCGGCAAACTGCCGTCGTACTTCATCGCGGACCTGATGGGCATCCCGCTCGAAGACGGGGTGATGCTCTACGAGTGGACGGAACTCATGCATTCGGATGCGGCGGTGGTGGGACCGGAGCGCCAACAGCAGGCGACCCAGAACATGCTCGCGTACGCGGCCGGTGTGGCGGCGCGAAAGCGGCAGCACCCGGCCGAAGACCTCGCGACAACCATCATCCAATCGGAGATCGAGGGCGACAAGCTCTCGGACATGGAGTTCGTCTGGTTCTTCCTGCTTCTCGTCAACGCGGGCGGCGATACGACGCGCAACCTGCTGGCGGGTGGCCTCGATGCGCTCTTCGCTAACCCCGGTGAGCGCCAGCGGCTACAGAGTCATATCGACCCACTCCTACCAACAGCGGTGGAAGAGATGCTGCGCTTCGTCAGTCCGGTGGTGCACATGCGCCGCACGGCCACGCGCGACGCGCAACTCGGCGGCAAAACGATCCGCGAAGGCGACAAGGTCGTCATGTTCTATGGCTCGGCCAACCGCGACGCCGCGAAGTTCGCGGACCCGGACCGCTTTG
>JANXYE010000216.1 GCA_025350285.1 Chloroflexota bacterium | reverse complement strand
GCCACCCCGCGAAGGGCCAGCGGAACGAGCGCGATGATGATGAGTGCATTGAAAATGACGGCCGAAAGGATGGCGCTGAAGGGGCTGTCCAGCCGCATGACGTTGAGCGCGCCGAGCTGGGGGTAGGCGACGGCGAAGGCTGCCGGCAGGACAGCCCCTTCCGCGCCATCCTTTCGGCCGTCATTTTCAATGCACTCATCATCATCGCGCTCGTTCCGCTGGCCCTTCGCGGGGTGGCTTACCGGCCCATCGGCGCCGCACCGCTGCTGGCGCGAAACGCCTTAATCTACGGCCTCGGCGGGATCATCGCGCCGTTCATCGGGATCAAGCTCATCGACATCCTCGTGGTGGCGACGCGCCTGGCGTAGGCCCTCACCCCCAGCCCCTCTCCCGACGCTGCGGGAGAGGGGAGCCACGAATCGCGGCAGCAACCTATCCAGCGACGCTTAACTCAGGAGACACCCATGAATCCCGCCGCACTCAAAGCCGAACTTCGCCCGCTGATCGCGGTCACTGTCGCGCTCATGCTCATCACGGCAGTGCTCTACCCGCTCGCCGTTACTGGCATCGGCCAGGCGATCTTCAACCGCCAGGCGAACGGCAGCATCATCAGACAGGACGGGCAGGACATCGGCTCGAGCCTCATCGGGCAATCCTTCACCGCTCCCGAATACTTCCACGGTCGCCCCTCGGCGGCCGGTAGCGGCTACGACGCGGCAAACTCCAGTGGCTCCAACCTTGGCCCAACGAGCGCCAAGCTCATCAACGGCGTGGCCGACAACCCAGGCACGGCTGACGTGGATGAATCGTTCGCCGGGCTGAAACAGCGCGTGGCCGCGTTTCGGGAGGAAAACGGACTGGACGCCTCCGCGCCCATCCCGGCGGACGCGGTGACCGCGTCCGCCAGCGGGCTCGACCCGCACGTCAGCCCAGCGACAGCGCGGCTCCAGATCGAACGCGTCGCGAAAGCGCGTAACGCGGACGCCGCGGCAATCCGTAAGCTCGTAGACGACCACACGGAAAGCGCGGAACTCGGCTTCCTCGGCCAGGAGCGCGTGAACGTGCTCAAGCTCAACCTCGCGCTCGACAAGCGCTTCCCCCTGGCGAAATGAACCTGACGACATGAACCAGCCTGAAGACACCCGGCCCGACCCCGACCTGCTGCTGGAAAAGCTGCGCAAGGCTGAAGAGGACTCCGGCCGAGGCCAGCTGCGTATCTACCTCGGGGCCGCGCCCGGCGTCGGCAAGACCTACGCGATGCTCCAGGAGGGCCAGCGCCGGACGGAGCGCGGGACGGATGTGGTCGTGGGGTTCGTCGAGACCTACATGCGCCCTCTCACAGTCGAAGCGGCGCAGGGACTGGAGGCCGTCCCCCGGAAGCTCGTCCCCTACCAGGGCGTGACCCTCGAAGAGATGGACACCGGAGCGATCATCGCGCGCCATCCCCAGGTCGCGCTCATCAACGAGCTGGCTCACACGAACGCCCCCGGCTCAGAACATGAAAAGCGCTGGCAGGATGTCTACGACATCCTCGCCGCCGGCATCACGGTCATTTCGACGCTCAACGTCCAACACCTGGAGAGCCTCAACGACGTTGTCGCCGGGATCACCGGGATCCGCGTCCGGGAGACCGTGCCCGACCGCGTGGTGGACGAAGCGGACGAGGTCGAGGTTGTCGATATCTCCCCTCAAGCACTCCGATCGCGCATGCGGCACGGGAACATTTATCCACCGGCGCAGGCTAGCCAGGCGCTCGCAGGCTTCTTCCGCGAGGGCAACCTTGGCGCCTTGCGTGACCTCGCGCTCAAGCGAGTCGCCCTGGAAGTGGAGCAGCAGCTCCAGGAGTACATGCACGACCACCGGTTGCACGGCTGGGAAACGAGCGAGCACTGCCTCGTGCTGCTGGACAGCTCGCACGAAGCGGAAGTGGCCCTTCGGCGGGCGTGGCGGATGGCCTCCGCCTTCCACGGAGACCTCATGGCGGCCTATTCGGCAACGTCGCTCAAAGAGGCGGGGATGACGCGCGTGCTGACCGTCGCGATCGACCTGAACGCGAGCCTGAAGGAACTGCCGGGCCTCGACCTCCTGGAGGAGGTCTCGGACCTTATCCGCACCGAGGATGTGCTCCACCTGACCCTGCTCGCGGAACCAGCGAGCGGGCTGCGGCGCCTGGTGCGAAGCAAGCCGCTCTGGGAACACCTGCTGGAAGCCTTCCCCCATCTGGATATCCACCTCGTGAGTGGGCGCCATACGAGCCCCGAGTAGGTGTGTGTGAGAGACGCTGGGCCAGGGCGCCGCGTGTTCCATTAGCATGGCCGATCGAGAAGATGGCGGATCGAGCGGCGGGCCCGCGATCAGCCCCGCAAGAGGAAGCGCAGGACGCGGCCGCGCTCGCGCTTCTGGGCAACCCCGGCGCCGCCCGTCTCCAGCCGTTGGGCGATGAGCGAAAGCAGATAGCAGGGGATGAAATACATCAAGGCCACGACCGTCAGGACCTCGATCGTGATGCCGCTGCCGTGGCTGTAGCTGAGCGTATAGGCGGGCGTCTCGTACAGGATGCGGCCCCGGCGAAGCAGTTCGAGCACGCTAATCACGCTCGCCAGTGACGTGTCTTTGAAGAGCGTGATGAGCTGGCTGACGAGGCCAGGCGCCATCCGCCGCAGCGCCATGGGCACAGCCACGCTTTGCATCGTCTGCAGGTACGACAGGCCGAGGCAACGCGCGGCTTCGATCACACCCTTCGAAATCGAGAGGATGCCCGCTCGCACAATCTCCGCCTCCACCGCGCTGTTATAGAGGCTGAGGGCGATGATCACGGCCGGTATGCGCTCGAGGTGGCCCTGACTATCGACAAGGATTCCACCGAGCAACGGGATGTTACCTACCCAGCTCGCATCGACCCGCCCCGCCCCGAAGAACACGTAGAGGATGAGCAGCAGCAGAGGAATGGCCCGGAAGGCCTCGACATAGACGGTCGCCGGCCAACGGATGAAGCGCGAGGGCGCGAGCCGGCCGACCGCCATCGCAATGCCGACGAGCAAACTGAGGAGGATGCTGAACGCCGCGATCTTCACGCTCAGCCAGAGCCCCTGGAGCAGGAAGCTCCAGATGAACCGCTCCTTGAAGATGTCCCATTCGCCGGGAAGGATATCGAGAAACGCACCCCACACGTCGGTGAACATCAGCGCGCCCTCGCGAAACGACGTTCGAGGCGGGTGGACGCCCATGCGAGCGGCAGGGTCATCGTCAGGTAGAGGATCCCCGCGATGGTAAACAGCTCGAAGGTCTTGAAGTTGTTTTGTTGGATATTGTCGGCCGTCTGGAGGAGGTCCGTTACACCGATAACCGAGACCAGGGCGGTGTTCCGGAAGAGGGCGCTCAGGGTAGAAGTGAGCAGCGGGAGGGCCACCCGCAGAGCCTGCGGGAGGATGACGTAGATGCGTGTCTGAATATAGCCGAGCCCGAGCGAGCGTGCTGCTTCCGTCTGCCCTTTATCGATCGCGAGCAGGCCGCTGCGCAGCGCTTCGGCCGTGTACGCGCCCGTGTAGAGCGTAAGGCCGACCATGGCGGCCTGCAGGGGAGAAAGCAGGAACCAGTCCGGCCGGCCGAAGAACGGCAGTTGCAAGCGCGGCAGCCCGAAGAAGAAGAAGGTCAGCTGCACCAGCAGCGGGGTGTTCCGAAAGAGCTCGACGTACATCCCCGCGAGGAACCGCAGCGGCCGGAACTCGCTGGTGCGCAAGATCGCGGCGATCGCGCCGACGAGCAAGGCCAGCGCGAACGACGCGAGGCTGATCAGGATGGTGGTGCGATAGCCGCGCAGCAGTTCCGGGTAGTGGTCGCTCCACTGGCTCCAAAGCTCGCCGCCGAACCCAACGACGTCCATCAGCGCCCGCTTCCAGCGAGAGCGGGCGACGGGCAGGCGGCGCGGAGGCCGGCGTTACGCGTGGTTCGCGCCACCCAGCCTCGCACCGGCCTCCTGCCCACCCTGTTCACTGGCGGTTAGCCGCCCGTCGTGTCGGCCTTGACGATGACGAGCGCGTCGGCCGCCTTCGGGAGGCCTTCGACCTTGCCAAGGTACTTGTTGTAAATGGCCGCCCAGGTGCCGTCGGCGAACTGCTTCTGGAAGACGCTATCGACGAACTGCTTCATGTCCGTCTTGCCCTTCTTGATGCCGATCCCGTAGGCCTCCTTGGTGAACTGCCCGCCGACCAGCTTGAGCGACGGGTCGCTGGCGGCGAACCCGGCGAGGATGATGTCGTCCGTGGAAACGGCCTCGACGCGGCCGTCCTTCATCGCGTTCACGCAGGCGGCGTAGGCATCGAGCGACAGCAAGTCCGCCTTGGGCGCCTTCGCGCCAATGTTTTTCTCCGAGGTGGAGCCCTGGACCGAGCAGACCTTCTTGCCGTTCAGGTCGTCGATGCCCTTGATCGTGGTGTTGTCCTTCTTGACGAGGATCGACTGTCCGGCCACGTAGTACGTATGCGAGAACTCGATCTGCGTCTTACGGTCGTCGTTGATGGTCATCGTCGCGATGACGAGATCGACCTTGTCCTCCTGGAGGTAGGGGATGCGGTTCTTCGAAACGGCTTCGACGAACTCGACCTGATTCTCCTTGAGCCCCAGGGCTTTGCCGATCTCCTTGCCCAGTTGGACATCGAAGCCGTCAGGCTTGTTCGAAGCCGGATCCAGGAGGCCGAAGCCAGGCTGGTCGAACTTCACACCGACCGTCAGCTTCCCCTTCTTGACGATTGCCACCATGGTCGAATCCGCGGCGAAGGTGGGGGCTGGCGCGACGGTAGCCGAAGGGCTGGAGCCGCCGGCCGCGGTCTTGGCGGCGGTGGGGGTGGCCGTCTTGTCGTCGTCGCCGCAGGCCGCGGCGGTCAGCGCCACAGTGGCGAACAGCGCTCCCAATAGGAGAAGCCAACGATGCCTTGTCACGATGTTTCCCTCCTCGTGTTGGCGATGGCGGGGCGGGTTGCCCCTCGGTCGTCGGCCGCCCGCGCGGCCTCGGCTAG
>JANXYE010000202.1 GCA_025350285.1 Chloroflexota bacterium | reverse complement strand
GGTGTACGGGGGCATGGGCGCACGATAGCCGCATTGAGTGCCGAGTGGCGAGTTCCGAGTACCGACTGTGCCGCCGTGACGTGCAGAGCGCTGGCTGGTGCGCGCCTGTAGGATGGCGGGCTGCGACCCGCTGGTGCGGGTGGAATGGAGAGAGACGTGGACGACATAAGCAAGCTATTCGACCTGACCGGGAAGGTGGCGCTGGTTACCGGCGGGAGCCGCGGGCTGGGGCGGGCGATGGTGCTGGCGTTCGCGCAGGCGGGCGCGGATGTGGTGATCGCGAGCCGAAAGCTCGATGCGTGCGAGGCGCTGGCGCGAGAGGTTGTGGAATCGACCGGACGGCGGGCGCTTCCGGTCGCCTGCAATGTGAGCGATTGGAGCCAGGTCGAGCAGCTCGCCGAGACGGCGTACGGGCATTTCGGGAAGGTGGACGTGCTCGTAAACAACGCGGGGCTCTCGCCGTTGTATGACGACGTGGTAAACGTGACTGAGGCGCTCTACGACAAGGTGCTGGACGTGAACCTGAAGGGGCCATTCCGCTTGAGCGCGATCGTCGGGACGCGGATGGTAGCGGGCGAAGGCGGCTCGATCATCATGGTTTCGAGCAATGGGGCGATGAACCCGCGTTCGGACGTCATCCCCTACGCCTCGGCGAAGGCGGGGCTGAACGCGATGACGATGGGCTTCGCGCACGCGTTCGCGCCAAAGGTGCGGGTGAACTGCATCATGCCCGGGCCGTTCCTGACGGATATTTCGAAGGCGTGGGACATGGAAGCGTTCAAGAAGCGGGCCGCGACGACAATCTTCATGCGGCGCGGCGGGGAGCCGGAGGAGGTTGTTGGGGCCGCGCTGTACTTCGCCTCGGCCGCTTCGAGCTACACCACCGGGGCGGTGCTGCCGATCACCGGCGGGCCGTGACGAGCGTGGCACGGTGCGGGGTGCTCGCGTAGGCTCGGCGAAAACCTCGCGGAGATGCGCCCTTGGCTTCACCTCAACCGGAAATCCCGCCGCCGTCGCTCAATGATGTGCTGTTCGAGAAGCGGGACGGGTACGCCGTCATCACGCTCAACCGCCCGGTGGTGCTGAACGCAATCAACTGGTCGATCTGCCGGCGGCTGCTGGTGGCACTCGACCAGGCGGAGCGCGACGACGACGTGCGGGTCGTTATCCTGACGGGCGCGGGCCGTGCATTTTCGGCGGGCGGGGATATCCAATCGACGCCGCCGCCGGACGATGAGCCGTCGCCGACGGGCCTGGAGATCAACCAGCGCATCTGGCGGATGCCGAAGCCCGTGATCGCGGCGGTGCGCGGATACGCCGTCGGCCAGGGTTGTGAACTGGCCGGCATCTGCGACTTCACAATCGCCGCGGAAGACGCGGTGTTCGGCGAACTGCAGATCCGGCACGGGTTCGGACCACCGGTGCTCATCACACCCTTCCTCGTTGGGCTGAAGCAGGCGAAGGAAATTCTGATGCTCGGCGAACGGGTCGGCGCGGCCGATGCGTTGCGGCTCGGGCTCGTGAACCGCGTGGTGGCGGGCGAGGAACTGATGGCGACCTGCGAGGAGATGGCGCGAAAGCTCATCGCGCTACCGCAGGGGACGGTGCGTTCGAACAAGCTCCTGGTGAACCGGGTGTACGAACTGGCGGGCTTCCAGGAAGCACTGAACTACCGGGATGACCCGCTGATGGCGGCAATGACGGAACAGCGCGAAGCGGCACTGGACCCGCATTTGCAGGTGCTTCGTGAACAGGGATGGGAGGCGTTTCGGAAGTCGCGAGACGAAACGTATCGGGGGGAGTAGGTCCTCCCGACCTGCAACGTAGCGCAAGCGGCGGGCGGTGTGCCCTCACCCCCAGCCCCTCTCCCGACTTCGCGGGCGAGGGGAGTCGAGGTCGGCGTTGGCGGCCTTCCCGGCGTCGCGATCCCCGACTTCGCGGGCGAGGGGAGTCGAGCGTGTGCTGGCGCGCCCCTCCCCCGCGGTACCGCTGATCGGAGCGCTACTTTTGCACTGTCCAGGTCACGCCGGAAGTCTGCGTGATGGCGATCCAGTAGGGCTGGCCGGTGCGGAAGGTGGTGAAGTCGTTCGCGCCAGGGAAGGCTTCGCCGGACGGGAAGTAGCCCTGCCAGATCTGCTGCGGATCGACCCAGTGGAAGATGGCGGAGATGAGGCTGGAGACATCGTTGGTTGCCGGATTGGCCGGGGTTTCCTGGCCGCGGATGGCGGCGCTGACGAGAATGTTGTCGAGTCCGTTCCAGACGATCAGATTCCAGCGGAAATAGAGCGTGTACGTCAGCGTCGTCGTGCCCACGTAGGTGAACTGGTCCGCGGCGACAGACGGGCTCGATCCGCCGGGTGTGTTCACGCGGATATGGACCGTCCCAGCTCCCTGGGCCGGGGAGACGGCGATGATCTGCGTGTTCGTAATCGACTGGATTGAGGCCGCCCCAACGTTCCCGAAGCTGACGCTCGTGGTGGTGAGGAAGCCGGAGCCCGTGATCGTCACGACTGTGCCGCCTGAGGCTGGGCCGCTGGACGGGCTGATGGCTGTCACGACGACACCGGTATACGTGAAGATGTCGGCGTTCGTCGCGGGACTGGCGACGGCGGCGACGATCACCTGGACATGCACCTGTCCGGCCACCCCGGGAGGTGAAACAACGATGAGTTGGCCGTCGGTCACGTTGGAGGGAAGTACAAGGGTTCCCCCGAAGCTGACAGCGGTTGCGCCGAGGAAGCCTCCGCCGGTGACCGCTACCACCGTGCCGCCCGCGATTGGGCCGCTCGACGGGAAGATGCCGGTGACGAAGGCGGAGCCGACGAAGGTGAAGTTGTCGGCGGCCGTGTTCAGGCTCGGGCCGGCGGGTGTATTGACGATCACGTCGTACGTGCCCCCGATGTGCGGCGGGCTCACGACGATGATCTGCGTGTTGAGCACCTGGAGGATGCTCGCGAACGAGCCGCCGAAAGTGACCGACGTGGTGCCAGCGAAGCCGCTGCCGCTGATCGTGACCGTCGTGCCGCCCGCGGTCAGCCCGGAACTCGGGCTGACGGAAGTGACGACCGGTCCGTTGGCGTAGGTGTAGTTGTCGGCGGAGGTGTTCGGGCTCGTTCCGGCGGGCGTCGCGACGCGAATGTCGACAACACCGATTGCGTGCGCCGGAGCGACGACCGTCAGGCTCCCGTCCGAGACGTTCGATGGGGCAACGGCCGTGCCACCGAAGGTGACGCTCGTAACGCCGCTGAACCCCGAGCCGAAGACTGTGACGACCGTACCGCCCGCGGTCGGTCCACTGGATGGGTCAAGGCCGGTGATGTTTGGCGTGGTAAAGAAGGTGAAGAGGTCGGCGGGGACCGCGGGGCTCGTGCCGCCGGGCCCGAGGACACGGACATGTACGGTCCCAACCGAGCTGAGGGGCGAGGTTGCCGTCATGGACGTGCCGGGGCCGTTTATGGCGCCCACGCCAACGCTGGTTGTGCCGAACTTGACGCTGGTGGCGCCCGTGAAGCCGCTGCCAGTGATTGTGACGACGGTTCCACCCGTAAACGGGCCCGAGGACGGGGAGATGCCCGTGACCGCCGGCCCTACAATCGCGCCCGCTGACTGGGCAAGGGTGAGGAGCGGCAAGGCCCCGAGGACCAGCAGCAGTGCCGCCATCCTGAGGCGCGAGCCCCGTGGGTGACGGATCGGATGAATCGCGAACGTCATGACAAGCTCCCGCCGAGTGTTGGGCGCATCATGTCATAGACGCCGCGTTCAGGTGTTGCGGTTCCACAGAGGTTCGCGAATGGTAAAGCGAGATTTACTTTGGGCCGAACGCCGGACGGACGGCGAGTTGGGTAATGGCGCGGACGGGAGCGGCGGCGTCCATGTTGAGGAGCGCCGTTGAGAGCTGGGCCGTCACGCCAGCGCCGAGGGCCGGAGTGGCAAGGCCAAGGAACTTGGC
>JANXYE010000193.1 GCA_025350285.1 Chloroflexota bacterium | reverse complement strand
GTCGGACTCTTGCGCCGCCCACGCTCTAGCTAGGCCCGTCGCCCGTTGACAATCGAAAGGGCCCTGTTGCATGCAACAGGGCCCTTTCGATTGTCAACGGGCGACGGGCCTAGCTAGAGCGTGGGCGGCGCAAGAGTCCGACGGCGGCCGCGAGGAGGGCGGAGCCGGCGACCGACCAAACAATCGGGAAGCTCCTGCCGTCGATATCCATCGTGATGAAGCGCGGCAGGTCGAAGGTCCGCGCGATCCAGACGCCGAGCCAGGCGCCGGCGAAGCCGACAACGACCGAAATCACCAGGCCACCAAGGGAATAGCCGGCCAACAATTGGCCGGCTATTCCGCAAAGGGCGGCGACGACGAGCAGGATGATGAGTCCAGTGAGTGTCATAGCCGTCTCCTCCTGGTGTTGAGCGCTAGAGGCGCCGATCCACCGGGTCTTCGCGCACGATGGTCTGCCGTTCGAGCGGCTCTTCGCGGATAACGGTGCGGCGTTCGACTGGAGCTTCGCGGATAACGGTATGGCGTTCCAGCGGCGCCTCCCGGCTGACCGTGCGCGTCGTGCTGAAGGGGGCGAAGCTGGCGAGCATGGCGAACCACACAAGCAAGGCGATGGCGCCGACGGTCATCAGTATCCAACCGACGGCCACAGGGTCGATGGTGGACGACGAGATTGTCGTCGCGAAGGCGAGGATGGCCCCCGCCGCGATGAGGATGATTCCGAGTGCCGCGATCATGGTGTCTCTCTTCCTTTCGTTGCCGGCCAGGCGGGAGCCCGGTGCGGCTCTGCTGGCGAAAGTGTCGCCAACTGCGAATAAACCGTAGGCCGGGAGCGGTGCACTGGGCGCAACAAGGCGGACCAACGGCGTTTCGACTTCATCGCAGCCGGGGCCTGATAGCCGGCGTCAAGGCGCCGTGCGCTGTTACGCCTCCGCAATGTGACGCCCCGCGTGTGCCGCGCGGGCGTTACGTGGCCGCTCATATGGTGAGTGCGGGCCACATTCGGCCCGGGAGTTTCACCATGGACGACAAGATCAAGGGTAAAGCCAGCGAGGCCGCCGGCGCCGTACGCGAGAAGGCTGGCGCTGTCACCGGCAACGAAAAGATGGAAGCCAAGGGCGACGCCCAACAGGCCAAGGGCAAGTCCCAGCAGGCCGTGGGCAAGGCGAAGGATGGCCTCAACGACGCGAAGGACGCTGCCAAGAAGGCCGTGGGCCGATAGCCCGGGAACGCCGGACCACAACCAGAAGGGCGCCCCGATTCGGAGCGCCCTTCTTGCTTGTTGCTTCCGGTCTTCGAACCTGGACAGGCTCGCTACGACGCCCGTGCGGCAGCCACCTCTTCCACCTCGTGGGGCTGGCCACCAACCTCGACAAGGTCCGTGAGGATGGCGCGGTAGTGGACCATTACCTGGCGAAGGTCCTCCGTTGAGGCTTCTTCGCGCTGGTTGCGGCCGGCGATGGCGTGAGCTTCTCGGTAATGCACAGCCGCACGTGGGTACTGGACCGAGATGTCACCGGCCCGCCGTTCGAAATCGCCGAGGGGGTAGCCGCGGCTGTGCAGAACTTCGCCGATGAGCTGGGTGGCACGAGCAACGGCGTCGGCGGGGGCCTCGACGAAGCGAGCCTGGGCCGCGTCCCATGTCTCCATGAACGTGCGGGCGTCGTCGCGCGCGAGAGGACGAATGTCCAGGTCGGCCGCGCGGCGTTGGCGATCAACGAGGTCCTTCTCCGCGCGGCCACGGCCAACGTCGTCAACGGTCCGCGTGTACTCCTCGCCGAATTCAGAACGGAGGCGCTCGCTCCGCTTCCGGCGGCGCATGCGCATGAAAGCAACGGCCAGGCCGATGACGGCAAGCAGCGCCACGGCGACGCCGGCGATGATGAGCAGCTGGTTCGTATCCATATCGTTCTCCTTGTGGTTTTGCGGCCGGGTCAGGCGACGAGTTCGCGCTCTGTCATTGTGGTGAAGTCGGTTTCCCAGAGCCAGTTGCGAAATTCGCGGTGCGCGCCGCAGATGCGGCAGGCGCCGGAACTGGTTGGCCCGTGGGGCTCATCAATGAGCCAGCGGTGGGCATGGGTACCGATCAATGTAGGAATGTTCATGGGTGCTCGACTCCTTCGCGGCTGCTGGGGAAACAGTAGGCCAATGCTGATTGCGGATAGGTGAATGAACGGAGCAGGGTGTAACGGACGCATCACAGGCGCGGCGGCGGCGCCGGCGGGGCGCGAGTAAGTGGCGAATTGTGAGAGGTTTGAAACGTTTAAGCGGCGGGGCGTCCTGTACAATTTCTGCGGAAGCGCGCATGTGCGTGCCGCGGAGTTGCTGTGCCAGGACAGGTCGTGACGCGAGAGGCGCTGGAGCTGTTCTGGGAGACGGCGGACCAGGCTGAGATCGTGGCCTGGACGATGACCGCCGACGGCCGCTTCCTGAGAACCAGCCGGGCGGCCCTCGAATTAGCTGGCTTGACGTTCGAACAGCTGGTGGCCCGCGGTGAAAGGGAGCGCCTCTGGCCGGTCCACCCGGATGAGCGGGCGAGGTTCGCCGAGTTGGTCCGGGGATGCGCGTTGAAGGGATTGGCCGGGGTGTGTGAGCCCCGCTTCATCACGCGTGGCGGGGTCTACCGCTGGATGCGGGTGCGGGCCGTGCCCGTAGCCTTCGTGGACGAGGCGAGTCGCTGTTGCCTGATGACCGCCGTGGACGTCCACGACAGCCGGATGGCCGGGGATGAACAGCCGACGGCCAGCGTGCGTGAGACACAGGTGAGCGCGAGCCTTGAGGCCCTGCTTGAGCATGCTCCTGTGGGCGTCGCGTTCATGGGCCCGGACCTGCGCTTCGTGCGCGTGAACGGCGAGGTCGCGCGTATGACCGGACTGGCGCCGGCAGAGCATGCCGGGCGGACGGCGGCTGAGATGCTCCCGCACGGTTCGGCTCTCCCGTTCGAGCGGGCGCGAGAGGTGGTCCGAACGGGGGTCCCCGTCATCGGGGCCGAGATAGAGGGGACAAGCGCGGACGATCCTGGCCAGACGCACCACTGGCTCGCAAGCTACTACCCGATTAAGGCGCCCGACGGGGAGGTCACCGGGGCCGCCGCCGTACTCACGGATGTCACCTCCCGGAAGCGGGCGGAGAGCGAGGCGCGCAGGCTGGCGGCGATCGTCGAGTCGTCCGATGACGCGATCATCGGGTTCGCGCTCGACGGGACGATTGAGAGCTGGAACCGGGGCGCCCAACGATTGTTCGGGTGGACGGCGGCCGAGGCCATCGGGCGGCATTTCCGCATGTTGCGGCCGCCGGAGCTGAGCGATGATCCAGAGCGCGAGGAAAGCGCCGCGACGCTGATGGAACAGCTTGTCCGTGGGGAGTCAGTGGAGCAGTTCGAAAGCCTGGACGTGGCCAAGGATGGCCGCCGGATACCGGTGTTGTTTAGCGCGTCTCCGTTGTTCGATGGCGCCGGGCGGGTCAGCGGGGCGGCGGCGATCATTCATGACATCTCCGCGCGGAAGAGGGCGGAGGCCGAGGCGTACCGGCTGGCCGCCATCGTCGAGTCGTCGCATGAGGCAATCATCGGGTTCGCGCTCGACGGCACGATCGAGAGCTGGAACCGGGGCGCGAACCGGTTGTTCGGATGGACAGCGGCCGACGCTATCGGAACGCACCTCCTCCGCCTGCTCCGTCCGCCGGAGCTGGCCGCCGACGTCCAGCGCGAGGAAGGCCGGGCCAAGCTGATGGCGCGCCTCGCGAGCGGCGAACCGGTCGAGCAAGCCGAAGGCATCGCCCTGGCGAAGGACGGGCGGCGGATTCCCGTGTGGTTCAGCGCATTTCCGCTATTCGACGCGGACGGCCGGGTGACCGGCGCGGCGGCCATGACGCATGACATCTCCGCGCGGAAGCGGGCGGAGGCCGAGGCGTACCGGCTGGCCGCGATCGTCGAGTCGTCCCATGACGCGATCATCGGGTTCGCGCTCGACGGCACGATCGAGAGCTGGAACCAGGGCGCACACCGGTTGTTGGGATGGACCGCGGCCGAGGCTATCGGATCGAGTTATCAGATACTGCGCCCGCATGAGTTCGACCATGATCCCGAACACGAGGAAAGCCGTGCCCCGCTGATGGCGCGCCTTTCGCGTGGCGGACCGGCCGAAGTGTTCGAAGGCGTTGCCCAGGCGAAGGATGGCCGTCGGATACCCGTAGCCGTCAGCGTGTCTCCGGTGGTCGATGCACTGGGCCGGACGACGGCGTCCGCGGCGATCATGCACGACATATCGGATCAGAAGCGGGCCCAGGATGAACTGCAGGCCAGCGAGCGGCGTTACCGGGTGCTGCTGGAGTCCGTGCCGGCCAAGATCTCGGTCGCGGACCCCAGCTTTAAGGGCGCCTATTGGAACGAGGCCTGGCTGGAGTACCTGGGGTGTTCAGCGGAGGAGTTGCAGGCGACCGCCTTGGCCCAGCTCATTCACCCGGACGACCTGGCCGAGCTCGATCGGGCCATGCTTGGCGGCGCTGCCCAGCGGACGTCGTTCGAATGCGAGGGGCGCGTGCGGCGGCAGGACGGAGCGTTTCTCTGGCATCTCGTGCGCGTCGTACCGCTTGATTCGCCCGATGGTGGTGAGCCGTCGTGGCTGACCACGGCCATGGAGATCGAGTCGATCAAGCAGGCGGAACTGACCTTGCAGGAGACGCTGCGTGCCAGGGGCGAGTTCCTGGAGATGGTCTCGCACGAGCTGCGGACGCCGCTCACCGAGATCCTCGGCGACGCGGATGTGCTCTACCGGCGCCGCGGCCAGCTGGCGGGCGAGGTGATCGATGAACTCAGCGGCGGCTTGCTCGCGGCCGCTCGGCGCTTGAAACGTCCGGTGGACAACATGATGGTGCTCTCCCGCCTGGAGCGAGGGATGGCGCTGGAGACGGAGCCGGTGCTTCTTTCGCGGGTGATTGCCGAGACGGTGAAGGAATTCCGAGAACGCTTCCGGGGCGTCGATGTCCGGCTGATCGTCGTGGAGCCACAGCCCATCGCCAACGCGAACGCGACCAGCATCGACCAGGTGGTCTTCAACCTCCTGGCGAACGCGGCAACGTATGGCCAGGGCGCGGATGTCGAAGTCCGGATTCAGGCGGCGGACGGTGAGGTGGAGTGCCTAGTGCTCGACCGCGGCCCGGGCCTGGCGGCCGACGAACTCGCCCAGGTCTTCGAGCCGGCATTCCGGAGCCGGGCCGTGCAGCGGGATGTTCCGGGGCTCGGGCTTGGCCTCTCGGCCTGCCGGCGGCTGGTAGAGGCGCTCGGCGGCTCGATGTGGGTTAGCGCGCGAGAGGGTGGAGGGATCGAGGCCGGGTTCCGGCTACAAGCCCTGGACGATGTGCTGGAAGACTGAGTGGGCGCGGACAGGCACCAAAGGGACGGCGTGCCGGGCCCAGTTGGGCCGTAGCACACCGTCCAGAGCTCGCGCTGCGCTCATGCCTGCTCAGCGAAGGAGAAGGAACAGGATGAGAATGATGATGATGACCGTGACCGCGCCGCCTCCGATGTACATAACAGGTACCTCCTTCGTGAAAATGTGATAGGTCGAAGCGGGCGACCCCGCCGTACTGGTTGCTCCTTCACACGTGCCGTCCGCCGGATGGCCGTCCCCCGTACGGCGCCACGCAGCTGAAGAAGAAGAGGGAGAGCAGAAGCGCCAACACTCCGGCGATCAGGAGTGCCGAACCTGCAATCTGCACGTCCACGGTGACAGCCTCGCGGGTCACGCCCCACATCAGGGCGGCCCCCACGATGATCGCCGCCAGGCTCGCGAGAATGGCCATTTGGATATCGCCAATCGGTCCCGGGGCTTTCTGATGGGCGATCCATACCGGGGTCTGTATGGAACTATCGGACAGGGGCCGTTGCAGACGTGTAACATTGAGGGCCACGGGTCGCCCGGTGGCGTGACAAATGGACGAATTGCCCGAGAGGTTGAGCATGAGGTTGATCCCGGGTTTCCCGACCTTGCGGCGCGACCGTCTGGCCGTGGTGTTCGTTGCCGTTGCTCTGGTCCAGTTCGGGCTCATCGCGCTCGGGGTTTGGGGGACGATTTCGTACCGCGAGGCGCTGGCCAGGCGCGCGGAGAGCTTTCAGAACGTCTCAGCCATCGACTCGCTGCTGGTCGCCGTCCTGAACGCTGAGACCCGCCAGCGGGGGTATGTCATCAGCGGGGATAGCACTTATCTTGCGCCGTACGTGGAGGGCCGCGCGGCGGTGGGGGCCAGCCTGGCCGACGTGCGGGCGCGTGAATCAGACTTCAGCCAGACGCGCGAGAGCCTGGTGCGGCTGGACCCGCTGGTAAGCCAGAAGCTGGCCGAAATGGACGCGACGATCGCCCTCAGAAAAGCGGGCGACGAGGCAGCCGCCCGCAACGCCGTGGTCGCGGGCAGCGGGGTCGCCCTGATGGACAACCTTCGCGACGAGTTGAAGACCTTGCGAACCGCGGAGGCGGCGAGGCTGGCCAGCCGCATCGATACGGCCAGCCAACGCGGGCTGTTGCTGGGCGTGACGGCGGCGGCGGCCGCGGTCCTGGCTCTCGGGGTCATCGCCTGGCTCTATGCGCTCTTTCACGTCCGCGGTGAGGCAAGCGCGCTGCGCCGTAGCGCCGCCATCAAGGACGAGTTCGTAGGCTTCGTATCGCACGAGTTGCGCACGCCGATCGCCGTGATTGCCGGGAACGCGCGGCTGCTCGAACGGGCGGACCTGGGCGACGGGCGACTCAACGCTTCTGTCGTAGAGATAAGCACGGAGGCGGACCGCCTGGACACGATCCTCGAGCGGCTGGGGCTGCTGGCGCGGGCGGAGGCCGGGCAAAGCTTCATCACCGAGCCGCTCCTACTCCAGCGGCTCATCCCGTCCGTCGTGGCGAACCACCGGCGGCGCTTCCCGGGGCGTGACGTGCGGGTGGACCTGGACCAACAGCTACCGCCGGCCTGTGGCGACGAAGTTGCGCTACGCCAGATCTTCCAAAACCTGCTGAGCAACGCCGAGAAGTACGGGGCGCCCGATTCGGCCATTACCTTCGAT
>JANXYE010000191.1 GCA_025350285.1 Chloroflexota bacterium | reverse complement strand
CGGCGTTGTTCACGAGGATGTCCACGCCCCCGAACGCCGAGACGGCGTCGCTCACGAGACGTTGGCAGGCCGCGCGCGAGGCGATGTCGGCAACTATGGCGACCACGCCAGGGTGGACGGCCTTCAGTTCGTCGCCCACGGACGCGATCGACAGCTTGATGTCGAACGCGACGACGTTCGCGCCCTCCTGCGCCAGTCGAAGGGCGAAGGCACGGCCAAGACCCTGCGCGGCGCCGCTGACGATTGCGGTTTTGCCATCGAGTACACCCATCGTCCCGCCTCCTATCCTGCAAGCCAGGCTGGCTTGGCCGCTGGCTGTGGCGCGAGCTCGACTTCGAAGCCGAGCCACGCCGGGATGTTCTCGCCCGTTCGGCCGCCGGGGCCTTCGCGGATGAGCTGGATGGCGAGATCGCAAACCTCCTCGGCCGTCATCCAGTTGGCGACAACCTCGGGAGGCGCCTTGAACTGGTGGAAGCTTCGGAGCATGTACGAATCGGTCGCGCCCATAGTGAATCCGTTGACGCGGATGCCATGGGGCTTCAGCGCCTTCGACCAGGGGACGGTTAACCCGTTGATCGCCCACTTGGAGACGTCGTAGAGGTCCATCGCCGGGCCCCCGCCGGTCGGTCGGCCGGGGTGCGTGTGGATGTGGTCCGAGGCGATGTTGATGATATTTCCGCCTCGGCCGCTGGCGATCAAATGCGGAATCACCGCGCGCCCGAAGAGGTAGACCCCCTTCAGGTTCGTGCCGATGAGGATCTCGTAGTCTTCCAGCGACTTGTCGAGGTCGTCCGCGGGCATGCTGCCACGCCAAACGCCGGCGTTATTGATAAGCGTGTCGATGCGGCCCCACTTCGCGACTGCGCCATCGACGACGCGGCGCACGTCCTCGGGCCTTGAAACATCGGCGATGAAGGCGAGCGACTC
The DNA here is from genome assembly GCA_025350285.1 of Chloroflexota bacterium. Taxonomy (GTDB): domain Bacteria; phylum Chloroflexota; class Dehalococcoidia; order Tepidiformales; family Tepidiformaceae; genus JANXYE01. The sequence continues at coordinate 1,179 of JANXYE010000191.1, read as the reverse complement.
GACGCCCATCGCCGCGAGTTCGCGCCCAACATCAAGCACATCGGCGCGCACATCGCAGATCGCGACGTTACATCCCTCGGCGGCGAGCGCCTTGGCGTACTGGTTCCCGAGACCCACGGCGGCGCCCGTCACAATCGCCGCCTGCCCGTCGAGAAATCCCATGTGTGCCTCCGTCGCGCCGCGGTTAGTGTCCCTGGGGGAAGTCGAAGTCTTCGCCCCAAACGTCAATGCCTTCGCCTTCCGCCTTGCGCATCTTATGGCCGTCGTACGTACGCCAGCGGTCGATGTGAACCTTCATGAACCAGCGATTCGGGCTGTCGAAGGTCGAATATTCGCGGGCGCGCTGTTCAGGCGTTAGGTTCGGCAAGCGGCCCGGCCCGACGAAGGTAGAAATCCACCGTTCGCGGGTCGCGGCATCGTTGAGGAGTTCGACGCGGCCGCGCACCGTGACCTGTTGCTGGGTGTCATCCGCGGGCCAGATGCAGAAGCAGACCTGGGGGTTGCGGCGCCACGCCTGGAACTTGTGGCGGTTCGTCGTAGAGGTGATCCAGATGTTGCCGCCCTGCTCCTCCGCCGGGTCCGGCAGCCAGATGTAGGACATGAGGGCCGTGACCGGGCCGTTCTCTTTGGTCACCCAGGAGACGGCCGCGAAGTTGCGGGTCTTGATGACCTGCCACATCTCGTCCTCGTCCCAGGTGAACGGTTCGATGTATTGGCGGCTCCACAGGATGGCCGCCCCGGGATGATCTCTTGAGCCATGGGAGCCTCCGACGATGGGCCTGACCACGCGGCCAACAATTTGGCCACCCGACCGAGGCCGAATTATAGGCGGAGTGGGCGGGGTTGCAACGGCAGTACGGCTCAGGGCAGTCGGAGTGCCCGAAGGTCACTCGTACCGTGCATGACCCGTCCTATACAAACGGGCGAACCGCTGGGGTCGTAAACCAGCAGCCAGTGGCGGAACCGGTAGACCTTCCATGGTGGCGGGACATCGCGGTGGTGGTGCCCAAGCCCGGGGTTCGCCCGGACGAAGCGCCCTGCCTCGTCCACGGCATCCAGAAATCGCTCGGCCGCACGAGGGGAGTCGATCGACATGAAGAGCGCAACCTGAGCAATATCGATCTCCGCCACGGAAGACCACGGGGACTCATCGAACGGCCGCGCGTTCCTCGATCAGGC
>JANXYE010000188.1 GCA_025350285.1 Chloroflexota bacterium | reverse complement strand
GCACGGCGCCCGTGGCGGAGATCACCTCGTCTCCCGCCGCGAGGATGGCCGGGATCGCCGGGCCGTATTTGCGCAGATGACGCGTGCTCACCTCGGGCAGGCCGGCGGACTTCAGCGTCTCTCGCCACGCCTGTGAGGGCGGCTCGGGCGACGACACGGCGCCTCTGAATCCCGCCTGGGCGGCAGTCTCGTTGGCGAGTGGCCGGAAGGTACTCAGCTTTCCGCCGATGATGCTGAACAGCCCTTTCGGCCCGCCAGCATTGCCCTGGTCGATCACCTCGTGGCGGCGCGATATTGCCGCCTCGGGGCCACCCTTCAGCCGTCGCAAGGGCCGCAGGCCGGTGTACGCATAACGGACCTGTTCGCGGCGAAGCGCGAGCCCCGGCAGGAGCGTCTGCGCCTCGGCGAGCAGGTAGTCCACATCCGCCGAGGTTGGCCGAACGGCTCCGGGGTCGCCATCGTAGCGGTCGTCCGTCGTGCCGATGTTGAGCAGGTGCCCACCCTGGGGCACGGCGAAGAACACGCGGCCGTCGCGCTGCGCGGTCGTGAAGATGGCGTCCCGGCCAGCCGGTCTATCCAGATCCAGGAGGATGTGGGTGCCGCGCGTTACGCCGAGGAGCGGCTCAACGCCACCTCCCGTCAACGCGTTCACGGCATCGACCCACGGGCCGGCGGCGTTGAAGACCTGGCGCGTTGGCACGAACACACGGGCGCCGCCATGCTCGACCTCGACGGCGGCGACACGGCCGGCCACCGCCTGGATGCGCGCAACCCGAGCATGGTTGAGGATCGCCGCGCCCGCATCCTGCGCTTCGAGCGCGAGTTCGAGGGCCAGGCGTTCCGGGGCCACGGCGCGCGCGTCGAAGTAGCTGAAGCCGCCACGGGTTTCGGGGGAGAGGCCGGGCGAGAGTTCGTGCAGGCGGCCGTCGGAGAGCCGCCGGTGGCCAGGGACTTCGCGGTAGAGGGCGAGGACGTCGTACAGCGTCAGCCCGATGCCGAGTTGCCAGCGCGGGCGGCGCGTCCAGGGCAGGATTGGTAGCAGGAAGCGCAGCGGCTGGACCAGGTGCGGACGCGTCTGTAGGAGCCAGGCCCGTTCGCGCAACGATTCGAAGACAAGGCGGACATCGCCGTGCTCCAGGTAGCGCAACCCGCCGTGGATGAGCTTCGTCGAACGCCAGGTAGTGCCGAAACCGACATCGTCCTGTTCGAAGAGCGCGACTCGCGCCCCGCGCAGCGAGAGTTCGCGGGCGATGGCGCAACCGTTAATGCCCCCACCGATGATCACGGCGTCGAGTGGCGGGCCGGAGGCGAGCGCGGCGAGGCGGCCGGTCACGCGCCCCCGCCTTCCAGGACGCGCCGCACGGCCCGTCGCCACTCCGCCATGCGCACGCCACGCTCGCCGGCCGGGATGCTGGGCTCGAACCGCCGATCGAGCGCCCAGAGCGACGTTATCTCCTCTTCGGAGCGCCAGATGCCCGCGCCGAGGCCCGCGAGGTAGGCGGCGCCGAGGGCCGTCGTCTCCGTCTTTTTCGGCCGGAGCACGGGGATCCCCGAGAAGTCGGCCTGCATCTGCATCAAGAGGTCGTCGCTGGAGGCGCCGCCGTCAACCCGCAACTCACGGATGGGCGCGCCCAAATCAGCCGCCATCGCCTCGACCAACTCGGCACTCGAGAAGGCGATCGCCTCCAGTGCCGCCCGTGCTAGCTCGCCGCGGCCCGTGCCGCGCGTGAGGCCGAGAATGGCGCCGCGCGCGTTCGGGTCCCAGTAAGGGGCGCCCAGGCCCGTGAACGCCGGGACGATGGTGACGCCGCCGCTGTCCGGGACGCTGGCGGCGAGCGCTTCGATCTCCTCTGAGCGCTCGATGATGCCCAGCCCGTCGCGTAGCCATTGGACCAGCGCCCCCGCGACGAACACCGATCCCTCCTGCGCGTAGGACGGCGCGTGGAATCGCGACGATGCGGAGAGCGTGGTGAGGAGGCGGTTGCTGGAGAGCTTCGCTTCAGTGCCGCTGTTAGCCAGCAAGAAGCAGCCCGTGCCATACGTGTTCTTGGCCTGGCCCGGTTTGAAACAGGCCTGGCCCGCGAGCGCCGCCTGCTGGTCGCCAGCGATCGCGAGGATCGGCGCCGCCGCCCCGAAGACCTCCGCGCTCGTCGTCCCGAAGTGCGAGGCCGAAGGTAGGACCTCCGGGAGGATCTCCACGGGGACACCGAGCAACTCGCAAAGATTCGGGTCCCAGGCGAGTCGATGAATGTTGAAGAGCAGCGTGCGGCTGGCGTTCGTGAGGTCCGTCACGTGACGCTGCCCGCCGGTCAGCTTCCAGACGAGCCACGAGTCAACCGTG
>JANXYE010000157.1 GCA_025350285.1 Chloroflexota bacterium | reverse complement strand
CGCCTACGGAGCCACCGGTGAGGTTGAAGCGAAGTTCGGAGCCGTCATGGGTGAGCAGACATTCGAAGGCCGAGTTCTGCTTCGCTAGCTTTGAGATAGCGCGCGCGCTCGATAGCAGTCCCTTGCGACTGACCTGGAGGTCGAACTTCTGTGGCTCGTCGCAGGTCACAGGTGATCTCCCAACGTGGCTCCAGCCCGTAACCGGGCAAGATCGAGGTTCATGCTCGTGAGGGCGAAGGCCCAGTCGCCATGGAGCGGGTCGGCCACGGTCCACGAGTCCACAACTGCGTCACCATCGACCACGACCACCGCCAGGTGGTACTGCTCGCGCTTGTTCAGGCACGTCAGCAGCTCGTTCTTGGTTACGCAGACCGTGTCGGAGCCGATCTTCCGCCCTTTGACCTCGATGAAACGGAGTTGCCCGCCTGGCTCCCGGCTTTCGATATCCCAGCCGCGGTTGTGTTCGCCCACGTCGAGGGGCACGCGGCCGGAGGCGCGCTCCGCCGCCATGACGTGAGCCATGGCGATCAACTCGATCCGCTTCGTTTCGCGAGTGGCAGCCTCAGCGGACTCAGCAGGTAAGGCTGGCGCGAGGAACCGCGCGGGCAGGATCAATGCCCCACCCCGAACGATCGGCGGCTGGGCCGTGATACGGCTCTCGCGGTCCAGTTCAGCCACGCGCTTCTTGAGCCGTTCTTCCAGGTCATCGCAGCGGCGGCGGGCGTTGGCGCTGTTGATCCGCGGCTTTCGGCCAGCGTCCTCTTGCTGCCGCAGTTCGAAGGCGCGGTGGTCCCAGTACTGGATTTCGCTCGTCAACCGGGCGTGCACCTCGGAGCGTGTCTTGGCAATGTGCGCAAGCCGGTCGGAGCGTGTCTCGGCAAGGTGTCCCGCAACGACCGTCGCGATGCCGTGCCGAGCGGCAACGTCCTCCATCTCCCGGCGCAACCAATCCGCTGTCAGGAAGGCACCGGTCGCGGCCCGTTCGTCATCCCGCAACGGGCGATAGTCCAGGTAGGGCGCCGAACCGGCAGTCATGGCCACGTCATCCTGGTCCACTTCGACGTAGTCCACCCTCCGCGAGATCGTGCGAGGGCGTCCGTCCTTGAGGAGAACATCGTCCGTGATGTCGCTTTCGACTGAGAACAGCACGCGAGGCTCGCTGCCCTCATCCGAGTCGTCCACGAGAATCGCTCCACGACGAAGCACGTCTCGGTGACGCTCCAACAGCCGGTCGATGGTCGCGTCCAACAACGGATGCCCGGGCGCAACGAATGCAGCCATCGGCTTCCCATCGACGTACACGTCCGCCTTGTCGAAGCAGATCCGCTCGTAGGTCCGCAGGACCGGCACGCCCCGGCCGACGAACGCCTCACGGCGCCGTATATCGGCTGGGACGTGGTTCACCTGGTAGCGGCCGGGTTCGCGCCGCGCCAGGGTCCCGCCCAATGACGTAAATGCGTCCACGAAGAAGGATTCGATGAAATGAGGAACGAGCCGCCGCGCTTCCGCGCGAGCCATGGTGTCTCGCAGGCTGCTCAACCGCGCCGCGTTCATCCTCGTGGAGTCGAGCGCGCGCTCCTCGACGATCCGAGCGAGCATCTCGCGGTCCCATCGGGATTCGATCTTCTCCAGGAGGTAGGCGCGAGCCTCGTCGGTGGTGTTGTAGCGGATCGCTTCGACCATGAGGTCGCGTAAGGCAACCTCCGTGAAGACCCGTCCGAGGACATCGAAGACCCTTCCGCCGAGGGCGCTGCGTGCCTCTTCGAGCTTCTCGAACAACCGCCGGTAAACGGCCCCCTCTCGCGTCTGGTAGGCAACGATGTTCCAGAGGTGGCAGACCTCTCTCTGCCCGAAGCGGTGGATACGTCCGAAGCGCTGCTCAATGCGGTTGGGGTTCCATGGGAGGTCGTAGTTCACCATGAGGTGGGCGCGCTGGAGGTTGACACCCTCGCCGGCAGCGTCCGTCGCGATCAGCACCAGGGCGTCTGGCTCGTTGATGAAGCGCGCTTCGGCGGCCCGGCGTTCCTGGCGGTTGAGGCTGCCGTGGATGATCACGACGGCCTCGGCCCGGCCGAGGCGTCCGCGAACCTTCTCAACGAGGTAGTTCAGCGTGTCGCGGTGCTCCGTGAAGATGACAAGCTTGTCCCGTTTGTTCTCGCTAAACATCTCCGGATCGTTGAGGACTTCTCCAAGCTTCTCCCACTTCTTGTCAAACCCGGATTTGCGGACGGCGCCGG
>JANXYE010000156.1 GCA_025350285.1 Chloroflexota bacterium | reverse complement strand
TGCTCGTCAACACCGGCCGCGTCAGGCTCCGCCAGGAGGCGCCCTCGAAGCCCAACACCTCGACCACGTAGACGAGCCCGCTGATGCCCACGACGAGCGTGACGAGCGTCCGCGATTCGTCCGTGCTCCGGCCGAAGACGCCGTTCATCAGGAGGTGAACCACGACGGCGGCGGCCGCGAGTGAGAGCGAAGCGGGCAACGCGAATCGCAAGACATTGCGCGTGAAGTCTCGTCCCGCCTCGGGCGGGGGGATGCTGAGCGAAATGAAGATGGCCGGGATACCGAGCGTTAGGAGCGCCGTCACCGAGCCCTGACGGGGAAGGAATGGGAACGGCAGCCGCAGCATGCTTGTCGCGATGATCAGGACGTAGGCGTAGATGCTCTTGGCGATGAACAGCTTGCTCAAGCGGGCGGCGTTGCCGAGCACGGCGGTTGCTTCCTCGACGCCCCGAATGAGCGCGGCGAACGAGTCGTTCAGGAGCACGATGCCGGCCACCGCCCGCGCGGTAGAAGTGCCCGAGGCCATCGCCACGGCCACATCCGCCGTGCGCAGCGCCTGCACGTCGTTCGCGCCATCACCGACCATCGCGACGAAGTGGCCCTGGCGCTGGAGGGCGGCAACGATCTCCGCCTTCTGGTGCGGCGCTATCCTCCCGAAGACGCTGTTGTAATCGACCGCGACATCGAACGCGGCCTCGTCCAGCCCGCTCAGTTCCGCGCCAGAAATGACGCCGCCAGCGATGTGGATCCCGAGCTGTTGGAGGAGCGCGGCGACCGTACGGGGGTTATCGCCGCTGATGATCTTCGGCTCGATGCCAAGCCTGTCCATCATCGCGAAGGCCGGCCGCACTTCCGGCCGCAGTTCGTCGCCGATGATGAGCAGCGCCAGTGGGCGGAGGTCGTGTGGCGCCGGGGCATCCGGGTCTGGCAGCGATCCCGCCTCGGCGAACACTACTCCGCGCAGGCCGCGGCGCGTTGCCTCGTCATAGGTGGGCAAGAAGCTGTCACCGCCGTGGGCCATCGGCAGCACGGTTTCCGGCGCGCCGAGGACGAACGAGCGGCGTTCGCCACGCAGGTCGAGTTGGAGGGCGCTCCAGCGCCGGGCCGAACTGAACGGTACGCTGCCCGCCGGTCGCGCCCCATTCGTTTCGCCAGCGAGCCCCTGAGCGAGCGCCCCGGCCGTCTTGCTGTCGGTCGAAGTCGCGCTCGCGAAGGCGGCGAGCCACGGGCGGTAGACCTCCGCACCCGGCAGCCAGTGCGTCTCCTGCAGGGCGAGCTTGTTCGCCGTCAGTGTCCCGGTCTTATCGAGGCAGATGATGTCGATGTAGTTCAGCGCTTCGACGGCGTTGATATCCTGGACGATCGCCCCCGCCCGGGAGACGCGCACCGCGCCCACGGCGAAGGCGACGGTCATCCCCAGCAGGAGCCCGGTTGGTACAACGGTCGTGACGGTCGCCGTGGTCGCCTTGATGGATTCGGCGAACCCGAGTTCGTCCACGTTATACGAGATCATCAGGAGGGCGGCGAGCACGCCGGTCGCGATCAGGAGGACGCGCAGGATCCGCCCGAAGCGGGACTGCAACGGCGTCGAGCGCGGCACCCGCTGGCGCGCCTCGGCGGCGAGCTTCACGGCGTAGGCGTTGATGCCCACCTGCTCCGCGTTGTAGTAGCAGTCGCCGGCCATACAAAAGCTGCCGGAACGAAGCTCGTCGCCCGCCGCCTTGCGGATCGAGTCCGATTCGCCGGTGAGGAGCGATTCATCGACTTCGCAGTTCTTCGCGATCACGTGACCATCGGCCACCACCTGGTCGCCCTGCTTGAGGTGGACGAGGTCCCCCTGAACGACGTGCTGGGCGAGGATCGGCGACTCGATACCATCGCGGATGACCGTCGCGTGTGGGGCGGTCAGGGCGACCAGTTCGCCCAGCGTACGGGTGGCGCGCAGCTCCTGGTAGGTGGAGACGGCCACGTTCGCCACCACGACAACGCCGACGAAGAGGCCGTCACGGAACTCTCCGACCGCAAACAGGGCAAGAATGAGCCCACCCAATACGACGTTAAAGAAGGTGACGCTGTTCGAACGGATGACATCGGCGTCGCTGCGCTGGCGGGTGGAGTCGGTGTTCGAAAGCCCCGCCTCCGTGCGGGCGCGCGCTTCGGCGGTGGTCAACCCGCGCAGCGCGGCGGGAGCGGCGGGCGGTGGCGGAGGCAGCGGCGCCTGAGTCATGGCCGCTAGCGTGGCCCATGAGCGAAGGAAACGAAAGCGAACCCGAAACGCCAACGAACCGCCAACGCGAAGGAGCGGTCATGTTGACGCCCCTCGCGGCCGGAGCCAACGCCACCGGCCCCACCGTGCTGGTCGCGGACCTGATGGCGGACGACTTACCCTGGGTCCCCACTCGTGAGGGCTTGGCCTCGCGCCCCGCGGCCAGGTGTCCGCCGTCCGCGGTTCAGAAGCTCGGACCAGAAAAGACGGCCCAGAGCGGCGCCTCTCGTTCGCGCAGACGCCCAAAGTACTCTCGAATCTCGCCCAGGAGCGCGGGCCGCGAGCCTTCGTCGACCGCCCCTGCGTCGTCATGCAGAAGGCGGACGAGTTGCTCCAACCCTTCGTTGAGCGCCCTGTTTTCCTCGTCCAGCGAGGCAGAAGTCGGCATCTCGTCGGGCAGGCGCCACGGACGGGCAAGCACGCCGTCAAGATCCTGGGCATGAAGGATCCTCGAAGTGGACGTACTCGCCAGTGTCGCACGTGCGTTCGAGAGCAATGCTCGGAGGTCGGCGTTGCTCGCCGTCAGCATCGGAATCTCCATATCGAGGCGGACGGAGAGGTGAGCAAGCAGGCCGCGGATGCTCCGAAGTGTGCTGGCGGCCCACGGGTCGGTGACATGTGGCGCGACGCGCGTATCCAGCGCTTCGGCGATCGAGTCAATCAGCTCGCTGGCACTCGGTCTCATGCGCGTTCGCTCCGGAAGTATGGGCTCGACCCATGCCGAGCGGGGCTGAACACGGCGGCCGCGTCTTCGATGTCCATTCCAATCAGCGAGACCAGCCTCCCGCCCATATTCGTGGGGCTCGACATGCCCATGACGGCTGTCGCCGGCCGCCGGTCCCGGCCGTCGATGAAGCCAGCCAGCGCGCTGTTCAGGCAGACCATCGCCTTGAATGCGATGAACAGCTGACTGAAGGCCATCGTCCGCGGCGAGAGCTTGAAGCCAGCCACCCTTTCATAGTGGGCGAGCGTCTCGGCTGGGTCCCAGAGGCTGAGCATGCCCTGGGAGAACGCCCAGTCCTGGGCCGGGTCGCCCAGCGCGGCCAACTCCCAGTCGCTCATGGCCACGATCTTGCGGTCGCGCCAGATCTCCTCGCCAATGCCGTTGTTGCCTTTGATCAGCGAGATGCGTGGGCTGTCCGTCGGGATCTGCTCCTCTAACCAGTACAGGACATCAGTGATCTCAGGGAAGGGCGCCGATTTTCGCTCCATCCAGATTCGCTTCCACGTCTCGAAGTCATCCCGTACCGCGTCGGCCACCGACCGTGGAGCCGACAGGACTTCATCCAATCCATACTTCTTCCAGTCGAGCGAATGGACGAGCGCGAGCTTCTCGGCGTGCTCGAATGCTATTTCGCGCCGGATAGCGTCGCCCTCGGGGCCTGGGGTATTGATCTCCGGAACACTTGTGCTCCCGTCAACGAGTTCGCGCACCATGTGAGCGCGTCCTTCGGCGAACGGGAGACCTTCGTCGTACCAGAGGGGCTCGGCGACGGGCACCGGCGATGGCCAGAGGCGCCGGTAGACCTCCCACTCGGTTCGCAGCGGCACGGGCACGATCCCACCGCTCGGGAGGTCGATTCGCAGCACCAGGTCGCGATGTTTCGTGCTCGCCCCTTCGCCGACCTCCGCGCCGACCATCCACGTTTCACGCGACATGCCTGGGAAGGTCTGCCGCAGGCCGGTGATCTCGACCGGCGCATCGAAGCGGCCGGCGAAGTACGTCGCGACATCTGCCTTTTCCATCCTGTCCCCCTCTTGCGGTCCGGTTCGTTAGAAGCCGTGCTTTCGGTTCGGGCCGATCACCATGATCGGAAAGTGTCCGAAGCCCGGGGCGCCGTTGACCGTGAGTGTGACCGGCTGCTCCCGGTGGCCCGGTGGGATTGGGGCGCCCGCGAGGTTCCGAACCAGCTCCGGGTGTGAGAGGTCATACGTATCGGTCTCTTCAAGATACTCGCCGCGGTACGCTCCGAGTCCTCGCTCATCGTTGTAGCCGGTCCCGTACCCCGTCCCCTTATACGCCCAGGCCGTAAGCGCTGGCTGCGCCACGACCTCCCAGCGCGCGCCGTCCTCGGTCGTGAGCGTGACCCGCGCATGGCTGAAGGCACGTGTGCCCGCATGGAAGGCGATGTCGTGCGACGCATCGACGATGCGCTGGTCGTCCTTTCCCGATTCAGCTGGCCAGAGAATCGCGCCGTCCAACGATTGGCGCTTGCCGTCCTGGTCCTCGTGCAATTGGACGTATCCGCCGAACTCGCCAGTGCGGAAGGCGAGCCAGAGGAACAAGCGTCCGCTCCCAGGCTCGGAAGGGCCAGTTGCCGGCTCCCAGCCCCCCACGCCCGGGCGAACTCCCCAGGAGTGGTCACGGGCGCCAAACCACCCGTCGGCCCGGTGCACGCGCCCATCGATCTCCAGTTCGCCGGTGACCGTCCCGACCTGCGCGAAGCGGTACATGTCCGAGACCACACGACCGTTCAGGCGGGAAAAGGTGTGCTCCTCGAGTCGCGGCGGAAGACTGGCCGTCCAGGTCAAGTCACAGGCGAGCGGGTAGTTCCCCTTCGCCAGGGAGAGGTGGAGCACGCGGAGCGGCTCAACGACCGCCACGGCCAGGCCGCCAATGCTCGTGTCCGCCAGCGCCGGCCGCAGCGCTCGTGAAAAGCGTACGTTGTACTGCTTGCCCTCTGATTGGGCGCAGACAAAGCCATCGAGGACGTTCATGTTCGGGTAGCGTCCCATGCTCACCAGTACGCCGGCGGAGCCGTCCGGTGCGAAAGCTTCGAACCAATACCTGTCGTAGAAGCGGTGGTCGCTCGATGCCGTGTAGGCGAACGGAAGCGCTGCTTGATGGAGGAGTGTGTCGTCCAGGTCGGTAAGCAAAGCGGCTCCTTTGGAGAGATGCGGGACGCTCCCGTTCACAGCCGTGCTGATCCGGTGGTACGAGAACGAGGCGGGACGTGGCCGGCCGACCGGTTCGCCGGAAACGCCAGGTTCAGGCCCGGGCGAACTCGATCCCGGAGAGGTTCCCTTCCGCGCGCCAATCATCCAGCACCTTCGAAAAGGCCATGATGCCCGGCGCGTAGGTGCCGTTACGGCGCAACAGAAGGCCGTTCGGCTGGCCCTCGTTGTTGTAGTAGCCGGGTGTGCACGACTCCAGGAAGCCGATGTTCGCGATCGAGGCATCGACGACTTTCTGCACCCAATCGGCCTCGGCCCGTTCCGACACGTCCAGCGTCTGCACCTCGTGCTCGCGCGCATGCCCCACGATGTAGGCGACGTGCCTGCTCTGGACATCGAGCACGTGCGGGATGTTCGCGCTCACGCCGACCTGGGAGAGGCCGATGATGAAGCAGTTGGGGAAGTCCCGCGTCTGCATCCCGAAGAGGGTTGAGACACCGTCCTTCCACTTCTCGCTCAGCGCCTGGCCGTCGCGGCCATAGACCTGGTAGCCCGCCCGCCGTTCGAGCGCCGTGCCCACTTCGAATCCGCTGGCGTAGATGAGGCAATCGAGTTCGTACTCGACGCCGTTGGCGACGACACCGCGTTCCGTGATCCGCTCGACGCCGCGGCCCTCGGTATCGATGAGCGTCACATTCGGGCGGTTGAAGGTGTCCAGGTACTCGTCATGGAAGCACGGGCGCTTGCAGAACTGGCGGTAGTACGGTTTCAGCGCCTCCGCGACGTCGGGGTCATCGACGATGGCCTGGGCGCGGGAGCGGATCTGTTCCATCTTCTCGAAGTCGGCGAGTTCGAGCGTCTGCGCTACCGTGGAAGCGTCGCCAGCTTCGCCGGCCTTGCGCATCAGGACGAGGAACTTCCCGATGATCTCGGTCCAGCCGTCCATCACCAGGTCTTCTTCGGCGTAGCCACCAGTGGTGAGGGTCGAGAAGTTCTCCATCCGCCGCTGTTGCCACCCTGGCTCGAGCGTGCTCGCCCAGTCCGGATCTGTCGGGCGGTTGGCCCGTACATCGATGGAGGACGGGGTGCGCTGAAACACGTAAAGCTGTCGCGCGGCCGCCCCGACGTGGGGGATGCACTGCACACCGGTGGCGCCCGTGCCGATGATGCCGACGCGCTTTTCCCGCAGGCCCGTCAGGTTGCCGTAGCTGTCACCACCGGTGTACTCGTAGTCCCAGCGGCTGGTGTGGAACGAGTGGCCCTTGAAGGTTTCGACGCCGGCGACCCCGGGAAGCTTCGGTCGATTGAGCGGCCCGTTCGCCATGCAGACGAACCTGGCCCGGAAGCGGTCTCCGCGGTCGGTGGAGATGGTCCAGAGGGACGTTTCGTCGTCCCAGCGCAACTCGGTGACCTGCGTCTGAAAGCAAGCGTCCCGGTAAAGGTCGTAGTGCTGGGCGATCCGCCGGCTGTGCTCGAAGATCTCCGGGCCCTTGGCGTACTTCTCGGTGGGGATGTAGCCAACCTCCTCGAGGAGCGGGAGGTAGATGTATGCCTCGGTATCGCAGGCGGCGCCCGGGTAGCGGTTCCAGTACCAGGTACCGCCGAAGTCGCCACCCTTCTCAATGAAGCGCAAGTCGTTGACACCCGCCTCGCGCAGGCGGGCGCCAAGCAGCAGCCCAGCGAAGCCCCCGCCGATGATCGCCACCTCGACCTCGTCCGTGAGTGGCGCCCGCTGCGACGGCTGCACGTAGGGATCTTCGCTGTAGTGGGCGTATGAGCCCGCGATCTCCACGTACTGCTCGTTGCCCTCGGGGCGGAGCCGCCGGTCCCGCTCCAGCTTGTACTTCTCTCGCAGTGCGTCGGGATCGAACCCGAGGTCGTTCTTCGCTGTGTCGCTCGTCGCTGTGTCGTTCACATCGGACTCCTGGTGGCCGGAACTTGCTCGCGCGGTCGGGAAAGGTGCGGATCGCGGGGCGCTCACGGTCCGCCGGGCTCGGCCAGCGCTAGCGCGATACTAGATAGTTAGCGTGGCGCTACGCAAGGCGGCTCCCGGCGGGGCTTTCGGTAGATCACCGGTTCAAGCGACCCGCGCTCGGCGATCCAAACATCTCGCCCCCGCCGGGGTGTATAGTCCGGCCAACCTCAAGCAGACGCACGCCCGCGGCTACCTCTGCCGGCCAGGAGGCGACTATGACAACCGAAAGCCGCGAGTTGACCGCCCATCTCCTTCGCCGCGCCGGAGCTGGCGCGTCGGCGAGCGAGCTCAACGAGTGGGACGCACGTCCTTACGAAGACCTGGTTGAGGATCTGCTCCACCCGGAACGGTTCGCGGATCTCGACGACGATCTGCTCTTCCGCTACATGCCCGCGCTGGTGACATCGGACACGCCTCATGTCTGGAGCAGCCGCTGGATTTGGCGAATGGCCAACACGCGCAGGCCGCTGGCTGAGAAGATTGCCCTTTTTTGGCACCACGTCTTCGCCACCGCGTGGTTCAAGAGCGAGCACACGCCGACGATGGTCGATCAGGTCCAGATGTTTCGCGAACAGGGGCTGGGCAACATCCGCACAATCCTCATGAACCTCTCGCGCGACCCCGCGATGATCTTCTGGCTCGATAACTGTGAGAACCACCGGGCGACACCCAACGAAAACTACGGCCGCGAACTGCTCGAACTCTTCTCGATGGGTCTCGGGAACTACACCGAGACGGATGTGAAGATGGCGGGACGCGCGTTCACCGGCTGGACCTTCGAGCAGCCGATTCCGCTCTACCCGTACGGGATCTACCCCACCCACTTCGTTTACCGGCCCGAGGACCACGACGATAGCGAGAAGACGTTCCTTGGGCATACCGGCCGCTT
>JANXYE010000151.1 GCA_025350285.1 Chloroflexota bacterium | reverse complement strand
ACGATCGCGACGGTCACGCGGCACGGTGGATTCGAAGAGGTTTGGGCCGGTTCAGCAACCATTCGTGAGCGGGTGTAGCGTCCCCCGGCCGCCCGCGCGTTGTAGAATGGAGGTAAGGAGTCGCCGCTCATGGAACCATCTCAGAAAGTCGTTACGTATTCGGCCGATTGGTCGAAACCAGAGGAGCGGTTCGCGGAGCTTGAGGAGACCAATGCGCTCCTGAAGCGCCTGGAGACCGACCGCGGCGCGTACGACCGGCTCTTTTCGCCCGAGTCGTTGAAGCGCACCATCCAGCCCCCGGAAAAGAAGCCGCGCGCCCGCAAGAAGCCCGCCGCCCCGGCCCCCGAACCCGCTCCTGCGTCACCCGCGGACGGCTAGGGCCGGCTCGGCAGCTCCACGGCCACGTTGCCGCGCACCGAAGGCTGCCCCTCCGCGATCGTCACAACTTCGAGTTCCACGATCTTTTTGTCGCCTTCCGACCGCTTATCGACCACACGTCCCGACAGTGTCAGCGCCCGGTCCGCAACGTCCGGCCGCCGGTACGCCACGCGGATGCTCGCGAGGTGACTCGCCGGCCCCGCCCAGTCGTTCACGTACTGCGTCATCCAGGCGATCTTCAGCATCCCCGGCACGAGCGCCCCGCCGACGCCCAGCCGCTTCCCCGCTTCGATATCGGAGAACGCCGGGTTCGTCGGGTTATCGCGCCCGAAAAAGTCGATCGCGAGGTCCGTCGTCGGCATCTTCTCGACGGCGTCGAGGGCGTCGTCGATGTTCACGTCTTCCCAGTATTTCTGGCTCATTCGTCTTTCCCCCCGGTCGCCCGCTTGGGGTCGAACTGTGTGAGCGTCGTCAGCGCCGAGCCCACGAGGTGGCCTTCGGCGTCGAGGTAATCCGTGCTCGTAGTGAGGAGGATGCTGTGGCCGTAGCGCCCGCCGAGCCGCTCGCGAATGTCGAACACATACGATACCGCCTGTAGCGATTCACCGATCCTGAACGGCCGCGAGACCTTCCACTCCTGCTGCGTCAGCAGCCCGTTCGGCAGGATGAAGGGCATGTTGCGGCTTGGCCGTCCACCAAATGCGGCAATCACATACGGTGGGGCCATGCCAGTTCCCGCCGCCCAGCGAGGATCGCTGTCGCCCAGCACTTCGCACATGCGGCGGGCGTCTTCTTCCTTCACGGTGACCGTGACCGGCGCGCTTTTGACCCCGATAAGCGCCCGGTGCGCGTCGGTGATAAGGCTCTGTTCGTCTTCCACAGGGGACCTCCAGTGCCGCGCAGCATACACGGGCGAACCTGTAGATGCCCGCGCTTCAAGCGCCCTGGGCGTCGTAGAATGGGTCTGCTGGCAGCTTGCCGGCGGTGGAGTGCCGGCTATGGAAGTGCAGCGCCTGGGTATCATCGGCTCGGGTTTGATGGGCAGCGGTATCGCCCAGGTGGCCGCCTACAGCGGCTTTGATGTGGTTATCGTCGATGTGGATGAGACCCGTGTCGATGCGGGCATCACCGGCATTCGCCGCCGCCTCGAACGCGAAGCAGAACGAGGCCGCATCTCCACCGCCGATGCCCAGGCCGCCGTCTCCCGCCTCCGCGGCGCGACAGACATGGATACCCTCGAATCG
The DNA here is from genome assembly GCA_025350285.1 of Chloroflexota bacterium. Lineage (GTDB taxonomy): Bacteria > Chloroflexota > Dehalococcoidia > Tepidiformales > Tepidiformaceae > JANXYE01. The sequence continues at coordinate 5,068 of JANXYE010000151.1, read as the reverse complement.
CTCAGCCTCGCCGACGCCGTCATCGAAGCCGTGGTCGAAGATATCGCCGTCAAGACCAAGCTGTTTCGCCGGCTCGGCGAAGTCTGCAAGCCCGGCGCCCTGCTCGCGAGCAACACGAGTTCCCTCCCCCTGAGCGACCTCGCCGCCGCCAGCCGCCGCCCGGAACGCGTCATTGGCCTGCACTTCTTCAATCCACCCTGGGCGCTCAAGCTCGTCGAAATCGTGACGACCGCGAGCACCACCGAAGAGACTCTCGCCGACGCCCACCGCATCTGCGAAAAGATGGGCCGCGTCCCCGTGCAGGTGAAGGACACCCCAGGGTTCATCGCCAACCGCCTGCTCGTGCCCTTTATCTTCGATGGTATTCACCTGCTCGATAGCGGCGTGGCCACCGCCGCGGACATCGACAACGCCTGCAAGGTCGGCCTCAACCACACCATGGGCCCGCTCGCCACGGCCGACCTTATCGGCCTCGATACGCTCCAACTCATCGCCGAAAGCATGTTCGAAGAGTACGGCGAGCCGCGCTTCAAAGCGCCGACCCTGCTCCGCCGGCTCGTGTCGCTCGGGCACCTCGGCCGTAAGACTGGCCGCGGCTTCTTCCGGTACGAGTAATGGGTGAAGCCGAATCATGGGATGAACTCCTCGAAACCGCCACGACCGCCCTCGATCGCCTTGCCAGCGGCCGCTCCGGCGAGTTCTGGTTGCGGTCGGGTACCTGGCACGCCCGCCTCCGGGCCACGCGCAAGACCGTGAACACCCACATCCAATTTGGCGGCGCCGCCCCGGGAATCCGCCTCAACGACTACCAACTCGTCCTCCTGTATGGCGTGAATTACACCAGTTCGGCGGGGGCCTACCCCTCCGCCTTCGCCAAGACCCTCTCGTTGCAGGACGGCTACCAGTGGGACGAACAGTCCCTCCGGGAGGTCGTCCTCGAGGTGCTCGGACTCCTCCGCTACGCCCTCGCGGTGCCCGCTGATGGCCTTTCGACGCAGGACGTTTCGCGCGATGGTCCACGCGGGCTGGCTCGCGCCCGGCTCCCAAAGCGTCGCCGTTAACGGGGCTCGCGGGCCCCGCGAGCTTCATTGCCAGTACCCCTAAGGGTGGCCAAACTTCGTTCCAGATGCACCATTACCTTCGCTCGGTCATGGACGCCGTGCGGCTTTCACCGCTCGTCGTTGTTGTCGCCTTCGGCATCGTGCAGACGTACTGCTACGCGATCACGCGGCCGTTCCGCCGCCGCTGAACCAGGCGGCTAGCGGCCCCCGCGAATCGCGACCATCTCATCAAGGATCGCGACACACTCCTCGTCGCTGTTGTAGAAGTGCGGTGCGATCCGGATCCCCGCCCCAGGACGGTAGTCGATAGCGAACCCGCGTCGAATGAGTTCCTCCTTCACGCCCTGTGCTCCCGGCAGGTCCACCGTGACGTGGTTGCCGCGGTCCGCGAACCGCGCCGGCGTGTTCACCGTGAATCCCCGCGCGAGCGCCCCCTCGTAGATGAGCGTGCTCTGGCGCATGGCCTGCTCGCGGATCGCCTCCACCCCCACTTCCCGCACGATCTTGTAGCCCTCACGCGCCTGGTAGTACGCGGGCATGTTCGGCGTCCCGCCGGTGAAACGCGCGATCCCCTCCGCGAACGCGATCGGCGGCGCCTCGAAAGCGAAGGGGCGAGCGTGTGAGAACCAGCCCGCCGTCCTCGGCTCCAGTTCGTTCACGAGCCCCGGGTGGACGTACAGAAACCCGGCCCCCGGCCCACCGCAGAGCCACTTCACAGAACCGCCAACCAGAAAATCCACGTCGAGTTCCTTCACGTCGAACGGCACGGAACCCATCGACTGGTACGCGTCGAGCACCACGAGCGCGCCATGCCGGTGCGCCTTCTCCACGAACGGCCGCGGGTCGATCAGTTCCGCCGTGCGAAAAAGTACATGCGAGAGAACCACCAGCGCCGTCTTCTCGGTGATCGCCGCCAGGATCTCCTCGCCGGGGAACTCCAGCGGGTCCTCCCCGATACGCAGGACGTTCGCCCCCACCCGCCGCTGCGCATCAAGCAGGTACTCCACCGTCGGGAACTCGCCGGCGCAATGCACGATTTCGTTCCGCTGGGGCGTGTACTCCAGGCACGAAAGGATGGCGGCCAGCGCGTTCGTCACGTTCTGGCACATCGTCATGCTCCCTCGCGGAGCGTGGATGATCTCTTCCAGGATTGCGGCGACGTTGGCGACTTCGGGCAGCCACGAGTCCCAGGCGACGACGCCCTCCGTCGCCCAGAGGTCCGTGTACTCCGTCAGCGAGGCGCGCACGGAACGCGGCATCGCACCGAGCGAGTTGTTAATCAGGTACGTCTTGCTGGCGAGGATCGGGAACTCCGGCCGCCAGCGGGAAAGCAGATCGGGCATACCGATGAGCATGCCCGATACGTTGGTGCAGGGGAAACGGTGCCTACTTCGGCGGCAGGGCAACCATAATGTCGCCGCCTTCTACCTTGCACGGGTAGGTCTGCTGCGTCTCCGCCTTCATGCTCGGTTTCGGGATCATCGGTGGCACCGGTGGGGCCGAGAGGAGCTTCCAGAGTTTGCTCTGCAGTCCACCAAGGATCGGGTGCTGGCTGTTGAACTGGCTATCAAACGGTTCCCGCACGACCTTGCCCGTTTCAAGTTCGAAGCGTGCACCGTGGAACGGGCACATCACGCAGCCGTCTCGTACCGGCTCCGGCTTGATTGGCGCAAGCGGCGCCAGTCCACCGAGCGGCAGCCGCGCGTGGGAGCAGAGCGCACCCATGGCGTACGCCTTATCCCCCATGCGGATGATGAGTACTCGCTTGCTCTTGACGCGGACCTCTTTCGGCAGTCCATCCTCGAAGTCCCGTAGCGACCCGGCCTTTACCCAGCGCGTCAGCTTCGAAACCGGGATGAGCTTCTTGATCGGGATGGGCGGGTCCTGCCCGAGCAGCGGCCCCATCACGATGCCGCTCATCACCGCCGCCATCCCGCCGCCCGCGATGATCATAATGACGCCAGGCAGAATATGCCCCGATGATGTCTGCGCGTCGCCCGGGAAGAAGATGAGAATGATCCCGCCGGCGACAAGCGCGATGGCCGCGAGGCCCCACGTCCCCAGGATCGTTACGCCCAGAAAGGCAAGAATAGGTGACACTGGCCACACCCTCCGCAGCCCGATACTACCGCGATTGTGACGGCATGCGCAAAGCGGGACACAGAGCCTTGGGAGGTCGGCCGCCAAGGCTCCGAGCGGCCAAGACCATGCCAATGGGGGGTGCGCTCGGGGCGGAGAGATGGATGCGGCGAGGTTGGCCGCCAAGACGCCAAGACGCCAAGCGGCCAAGATCACATGGACGCTGGTGCTCCTGGCGGATCTATCGCCAGAGCCCGCGAGAATCCGAAATCAAAAACTTGGCGGCTTGGCCACTTGGCGGCCAACCGCTGAGCTAGGCCCCGCTATGGCTCTCCGAAAGCCCTTCGAGCAGCACGCGCACCCGCTCCGGCGCCGCCAGGTGGATGCGGATCTCCGATTCCATGACTTTCCGCGTCTCCGAGGAATGCCAGCGCCGCCAGTCCATCAATCCAAACCAGTGGCTGATGACCACCAGGTTGTGGGCATCCTCGCTGTCGCGCAGCGTCTCCCCGCTGATGTACCCGGATTCCTCCAGGCAGCGTACTCGCAGCGCCTTCAGGAGTTCGAGTACCCGGCGTTCTTGCCCCGGCAGGACGCGCCGTTCGATGACGATTTTGACGGCCATAACATTAGTCCATGGTCAGCGAGCGATAGCCCCGCCTGTAGTAGATGAGCGGCTTCTTGTTGGGGTCGTAGGCCGCCCCCAACACCTTACCGATCATAATTGTATGGTCGCCACCCTGTACCGCCTGGAACAGCTCGCAGTCCAAATGGGCGACCGCCCCATCGATGATTGGGCTGCCCGTATGCCACTCGATCGTCCCAAAGTCCTCGAACTTTTTGACCGGCTCGCGTCCTGACGTCGAGAACCAGCTGGAGATAGCGTCCTGGCCCTCGGCCATGATGCTGACCGCGAAATGCTTCGAGTCCTTAATCATCCGCGGCAGCCGATTCGAATCCGCGAGGCATACCAGGATCAAGAGCGGGTCCACCGAGAGCGATGAGAAGCTCGAAACCGTGATGCCGTACACCTCGTCGCCGTGCCTCGTCGTCACCACCGTCACGCCCGCCGCCCAGGAGCCAAGCGCTCCCTTAAAATCGTCCGGGTTTACGTCCGCCATGACTGGGCTCCTAGAGGCTCTGGAGGGTGGGGGCCATGTCCCACACCGGGTGGACCGTTACTTCCGCAAAGAAGCGGGACATCGGCAGCCCGGCGAGCAGTTGGTCCATTTCGCGGGCATCGAACGCGTCGTAAATCGCCAGCACGCCAACGCCCGTTTCGCGGTAGATCGCTCGGATCTTCCCCTGGTCGTAGTGGGCCTTCGTGGCCCGCAGCTGGTCGGCGACTACCGCCTGCCAGCTTTCCGCTGGCATCTCCTGCGGCTGCCGCGAAACAAGTCGGACGGAAAAGAGCACGGGGGCGCCTCCATGGCTGTGGCCAACCGCGCACAGGCGGCCAGCGAAGTCTCGCTAAGGTACATCGCCACCCGTGGAGGGAGAAGCGGCCGGTGAAGGCGCCTCCATCACCGCTCTGTTCCAGCCACCGGGGCCGGGCAACGGCCGCCGGCTCGTGGCCGTTGCGCCTACACCCAACTCGTCCCGAAGCCAGTCCCTCGTGCGCTATACTTGAAGGTGGAGAGGTGCCCGAGTGGTTTAAGGGAACCGTCTTGAAAACGGTCGTGGCTTATCCCCACCGTGGGTTCGAATCCCTCCCTCTCCGCCAATCCACCTGCGGGGTGTGACGGTGACTCAAGCCCTCGAAGACGCGTTCAGCCGACTCCGGGAATTGCCCGGCGATGCGCAGGACCGGATCGTACGCGTTCTGCGCATCCGCATCGACGAAGAGTGGGCGAACGTGCGCGCTGCGCGCCAGCCTGATCACTCGGACGGTCCGAACGCCGTCATCGTGGTCGATTAGCCGCTACACC
>JANXYE010000297.1 GCA_025350285.1 Chloroflexota bacterium | reverse complement strand
GACCCCGCCGGTGAGCCAGACGTTCGTCGCCGTTGACATCGAAACGACCGGGCTCGACCTCGATCGCGACCGCATCACCGAAGTGGGCGCGGTGCGCTTCGACGCTGACGGCCTGGTGTTGGACTCGTTCGAGTCGCTCGTGAACCCCGGCCGGGAGATTCCACGGTTCATTGAGGAGATGACGGGGATCACGAACGGCGCGGTCAAGGGAGCGCCGGTGCTCAGCGATATCGCTACCGCGCTCATGGTGTTCGCGGGCGACAGCACGATCGTCGGCCAGAACATCGGGTTCGACCTGGCGTTCTTGCGACGCGGCGCGGTGTACTTCCCGGGGCAAGCCGTTGATACGGCGGCGCTTTCGCGATTGCTGATCCCGAACCTTCCCCGGCGCGGTCTGATGGACCTCGCCGCGCACCTTGGCGTGCCCGCGGAAGAGCACCATCGCGCGCTCCCCGACGCGCGAGCGGCCGCGAACATCTTCGTCGCCTTGCGCAAGCAGGCGGAGACGATCGAGCCGTTGGTGCGCTTGCAACTCGCCCGCCTGGTCGCCATCCACGACCTGGCGATGGCGGAGGCGATCGCTGGCGACGAATGGCGGGAGATGCCCGTCTCCGAGCGCGCCTTGCCCTCCGTCCGTCGCGCGCCGGCCTACGCGAGCCTCGACAAGAAAGAAACCCGGACCGCGATCCCGGCCGGGCGAGTACGAAGCGTCTTCGCGGCGGCAGACACGGTGATCGACGACTTCGAGGAGCGCACGGAGCAGGTCCAGATGGCCGAGGCGGTGGGCGAGAGCTTTCGGCGGGGCGGGCACTACATGGTCGAAGCAGGCACGGGCGAGGGGAAATCGCTGGCCTACCTCGTGCCGGCGGCGCTGCACGCGCTCGCGAACGGCGAACGCGTGGTTATTTCGACGAACACCATCAACCTCCAGGAGCAGCTGTTCACGAAGGATATCCCGGCGCTTCGGCGAATGCTGAAGGCCGCGGGGGTGATCGAAGACGAGTCGGCGTTGCGCGCCTCGCTGTTGAAGGGCCGCTCGAACTATCTCTGCCTGCGCCGCTGGACGGCGAGCTACGCGAGCAACCTGGGCGATCCGGACTTCGCGAAGCTGGCGGCGGCGATGCTCCTCTGGCTGCCCGAGACGGACACCGGCGACCGGGCCGAACTGAACCTCGATGGCGACGACTGGAGCACCTGGCACCGGTTCTCGGCCCAGGATACGGACTGTCTCCAGCGGCCCAACGCGCAGGTGCGGGAGGGTAACTGCTTCCTCCAGCGGGCGCGCAAATCGGCGGAATCGGCCCACCTGGTTGTCGTGAACCACGCCTTGCTCCTCGCGGACATCGCGGCGGGTGGGGGCGCTATCGCTTCGTACGACCACCTGATCATCGATGAAGCACACAACCTCGAGGACGTTGCCACCAAGCAGTTCGGTGGGATGGTCAGCCGCCGGACGCTAGCCGAAGCACTCGATGGGATTCACCGTCCGCGGCGGAGCGACCAGCGAGAAGGCGGCATCGTGACGCTCCTGAAGGCGCTTCCTGAGGGCGCGGTGACGATGGCCGCGGCTGCCTTAGAGGAAGCGGTTGGCGCGGTTCATCCGAAAATGGCGCCGTGCTTCGAACAGCTGGCCGCGTTCCTGCCAAGGACCGGCGAGGACGACCGCCTGCTCATCGACCGGTCAGTGCGCGCCCAACCCGCCTGGGAGGGCCCAGAGAACGCCTGGGACGCTCTCGACAAATCGCTCCGGGGCGTCCTCGGGATCGTTTCGAGGGCCGCGGAGGCGGTTGCGGCGACAGGCGGCGGGGACCAGGCGGACACGCTCGCCGGCGAAGTGTCGTCCGCGGCGCGGCGGCTCGAAGAGTTGCGCGGGACGCTCCAGGATCTGATGAGTACGACCGGTGATGAGACGATCGTCTGGATTGCCCGCGAACGGGACGGGACGGCGTCCCTGAACTCCGCGCCGCTCGACGTCGGGCCAACGCTCTGGGAGAAGCTGTTCGAAAAGAAACGGACGGTCGTTGCCACGAGCGCGACGCTCAGCGCGGGCGGCAGCATGGACTACGCGGCGCGACGCCTCGGCTTCGACCAGCCGGGGACGCTACAGTTGGGTTCGCCGTTCGACTACGAGCGTTCGACCCTGCTGGCCGCCTTCACGGACATCCCCGACCCCAATGACCGCGCGTACACAGATGCGGTGGCCGCGGCCGTCGTCCAACTTGTGAAGGCATCGGAGGGGCGGACCCTCGCGCTGTTCACTTCGCATGCGGCGCTCAAGAAGACGGCGGAAAAGGCCCGGCGCGAACTCGAGGAGGCGGGCATTTCGGTGTTAGTGCAGGGCGCCGATGGCTCGCCCGCACGCCTCCGCGACAACCTCGTCGAGCACCCGCGGTCGGTCATTTTCGGGACCGCCAGCTTCTGGGAAGGTGTGGATATCCGGGGCGACGCGCTCTCGATGCTGATCATCGCGAAACTGCCGTTCGCCGTCCCGAGCGACCCGGTGTATCGCGCCCGTTCGGAACAGTACGACAACGCCTTTGGTGAATACGCGCTCCCGGGGGCGGTCCTCAAGTTCCGCCAGGGTTTTGGCCGCCTGATCCGGGACAAGTCCGACTACGGGGTGGTCGCTGTGCTCGACCGGCGAGTCTATGAGAAGCGTTACGGCCAGGACTTCATCGATGCGCTGCCGCGCTGCACGCGTTTCCGGGGCGATACGGCAGCCGTGGCGGCGCGAGCGCGGGAGTGGCTGACTCGATGAACACCGAGTCGCTGACCGGAGAGCGGGCATGCATCGAATTGAGCTGGAATCACGCGGGGGCGACTGGCCGGGTGCTACGCATGGCGGACGGCGTCGCGGCGGGGCGTGTTGAGCTGCGGGCGGCCGGAGACGAGTTGTTCATCGCCCGCTTGGAAGTCGATCCAGCGTTTCGCGGCTACGGGCTCGGTTCAGAGAGCGCGCGATTGCTTCGCCAGCGAGCCGAAACGGGGCACTGGCGGACGTTGCGGGCGTGGGCTCCACCCCACCTGGGGCTCTCCGTGTATTTCTGGAACCGGATGGGGCTGCGTCCGCTGCATGGCGAGGGCCCGGATGGCGGGATCTGGTTCGAACGGGTGTTGCGGTAGGCGCGCAGTGCAAAGGGCGTCGGGCTCGCGCGGGTTCACGGCGCCGGGAACGTCGGAATCGAGGAAACGGTGCGGATCGCGGTCAGTTGGCGTCACGGATCTCCCGCAGCCGGGCCTCGACGACGGGCGGGACGACCCGCCCACGGGCCACCTCCACGCCGCCGAAGAGCACGACCGGTACGTCGAACTGATAGCGGTCGAACAGCTCCGCGTCCGATTCAATATCCACCGCGTTCACAGCCAGATTCAGACGCCGGGCGATTGGCGCGAGCGCCTCAGCGGCGATGTCGCAGAGGGGACACTCGCCGCGCTTCCTGTAGAGCAGCAGTTCCTGGTGCGCGGCCACTAGAAGATCGCCGTGTCCGGTGTGGCCGATGGTGGCTCGCCCGCTTCGGGGTGTTGGCGTCGTATCCGGGCGACGAATTCCGGCGTGATTGGACCCGGCCAGCGCATCAGAATGCTGGCAAGCACCAGCGCCGCGCCCACGATGATGCCGCTAACGAGCTGTGGGACGGGGACGCTTCCGATGACCTGTTCGTTCGTGCGGGTGAAGGAAAGCACGAACCGCAGCGCGCCGTACAGCACCATGTAGGTACAAAAGAGCCAACCGGGCGTTCGAAAGATTCGCCGGAAGACGAACAGCAGGAGGCCGAGGATGATGACGTCGCCGACGAGTTCGTACCCGCCGGCCGTGGGCTGCACAGCCTTCCCGATTTCGCCGAGCGTGTTTGGGTTCGTGTAGCGGAAGGCCCAGGGGAGGCTTGATGCGTCGGCCCAGTGCTCACCGTTAATCAGGTCACCGACGCGGCCAAGGGCCTGTCCGAGAAGCATGCCAGGCGCGGCGGCATCGAGTGTGATTGCGATAGGCAACTTCTTCCACAGGCTGTACGCGAGCCCGCCGAGGACGCCGCCGAGCAACCCGCCATAGAGCGTGATCCCGCCCTCGGTCAGGCCTGTCACGATCCTTGGGATGTCGCCGGAAAACTTGTCCCAATGTTCGAAGACGTAGAAGAGCCGCGCCCCGACGATCGCGGACGGGACGCCGACGAGTGCGATCTCCTGGGCGATTTCCGTGGGGATGCCATCCCTCTTACAGAGGGCGACGGCGAGCCAGACGCCGGCGATGATTCCAACCGCAGTGAAGAAACCATGCCACGTCAGGGTGAGCGGCCCGAGGTCGAACATCGTGGGGTCGATATCGATGTTGATGGCGAGGAAGGGCATGCCCGAAGCGTACAGCAGCCTCCGTTCACGGGCACGAAGAGGGCGGTTCAGCTGTCAGCGGGGGGAGCGCGCCCGCCAACCGCAACGCTTGGAGGATGCGCTCACCGGTTTCTGGGTGGGGGTCCATCTCGTAGGTCATGATCGCGACGCCGTCTACGAGCGGGCTCTCTACCAGTTCGGCCAGGATCTTCGCGAAGCGCTCCCAGGCGGCGCCAACGCCGCCGTCGCCAGCGTCTGGGAGTTCGATGCCCAGCCGCACGGCGATGCCCGAGGCGGCCGCCGCCGAGACAAGGGGCATCGCCATCGCGATGATCGACGTGCCTGGGACGCGAGCCTTCACCTCGCCGGCCAGCGGCGTGAGGGCCGCGAGGTCGAACACGGGTTGGGTTTGGACGTAGGAGGCGCCGGCGGCGAGCTTCGGGAGCAGGTTCTTGAGGGCGGCGGGACGATCCCGGAGATACTGGTTCAGGGTTGCGCCGATGAGGGCGCCGGGCACCCCCGCGGCGGCAAGCTCGATAGCCCGCCGGATCGTGACTTCGGGCGCGCCAGGCTCGACATCGTGATCACCGCGGATGCAGAGGATCTGGCGGATATTGGACGCGGCGGCCCGGTCGAGGTCCGCCGAGATCATCGTCTCGGTGCGGCCACGGGTGACCAGGTGCCAGGCGGGATTCGCGCCAAGGGCCGCGAGTTCGGCCGAGGCTTCGAGGCTGGATTGGCGGTCGGGCCGCTGGATGACGTTGATGGCTTCGGCTGCATCCGCCAGCAGTCCGGCCCGGCGGCCGAGCACGCGTGGCAAGCTTCGCTGCGGCGGCGTGATCTCG
>JANXYE010000129.1 GCA_025350285.1 Chloroflexota bacterium | reverse complement strand
CGGCGCCCCATCGGTGAAGGCCCCGCGCGAACTGACGTTGATGAGACTGCCTCCGGGCGGGAGCACGTCGTGTGCGGCTTTCGCGCAGAGCCAGACCGCCTTGAAGTTGAGCGTCGTTATCCGGTCCCACGATTCCTCGGTCGTTCGCGCCAGAAAGTCCAGCTTGGCCTCCTGGGCGCCGCCGGCGTTGCTCACCCAGGTTGTGATCTTGCCGAACTCGGCCAGGGCGGCGGTCACGAGCCGATCGATCTGGTCCGCTTTCGTGACGTCTGTGGCCACGGCCAGAGCGCGCCGCCCGCGAGATCGCACTTCCTCAGCTACCGCCTCGATCTTCTCAACGCGCCTCCCGGCGAGGACGACGTCCGCGCCCGCTTCGGCCAATCCGAGCGCTATCCCGCGGCCGATACCCCCGCCGCCGCCCGTCACCACCGCTACCTCCCCATCCAGCCGGAACAGGTCCAAGATCGCCATCGCTGCCTCCACCTTCCTCGCCGCGGACTCGCCGGTGCAGCCGCATAGAACGACGTGCCGGGGTTCGTGTCAAGGAAAACTGGCTAGGCGGCCAGCTGGAGTGGGAGCGCGACAGGCTTGAAAGCCGCGCTCCATCCCCGCAGGTCCAGCCAGGCGGCGACGATCTCCGGGTCGAGCTGTTCGCCCGCCACGCGCGCCATTTCGGTATGCGCGGCTTCGTCCGAAAGGCCCGCGCGATAGGGCCGCGTCGAGGTCATCGCGTCATAGGTGTCCGCGACCGCGATGATGCGCGCTCCGAGCGGGATATCGTTGGCCCGCAGCCCGGAAGGGTAGCCAGTTCCGTCCCAGCGTTCGTGGTGATGGCGGATGTAGCGCGTCCCCCGAGAGAAATCCGGGAACCGCGCGGTCAATCGTGCTCCGATGTCCGGGTGCTGTTTGATATGGTCGAACTCCTCGGGTGTCAGCCGCGATGGCTTGAGCAAGACGGCGTCCCGGATACCGATCTTGCCGACATCGTGGACGCGCGCCGCCAGCACGATCTCATCCGTCAGATCTGGCGAATAGCGCATGTGGGCGCAGAGTTCGGCCGCGAACTCCGCCACCCGCCGGCAATGCCCGAAGGTGTACGGGTCGCGGTCGTCAACCGCGTCGGCGAGGGCCATGACCGCCTCCCGCGTCTGCTTCCGGAGGGCGATCTGATTGCGCATCGCCTGGTAGACGGTGGGCACGGGCACCGCGAAGAGCGGTACGAGCCAGGGGCTCCCGGCCCCAACGAGGGCGGTCAACAGGCCCAGACCGTAGAGGGCGGCGTCGTAGGCCAGGTCTCCGCGGCCGCGCACGAAGTCGCGAGCCATACGGTCGAGCCTCAACCCGAGTTGCGCCCAAACGACGAAGAAAACGAGCAGGTCGTTGGCGGCGAGCATCACGAGAGCCGCTCCGGCGGCCGCCGTAACGGTCGCCCCATCGGCGCTGATGGTTGCGCCCTGGGCAACCGCATCGAAGGCCGCCGCGCCGACGATGACACCGAGGGCCGCCTGACAGGCGTTAAAGACCACCTGGCGGCGGGCGCCAGTGCCCCGCGCGAGACAGATGAGCTCCGCCACACCTATGCCCGCGAACGCCGCGGCCCCGGCGAGTGCCGGGGGCAGTAGGAGCGCCGCCGCGAACAGCGGCGCCGTGTCGATCACCATCCGCCGGCGGAAGGCAATCTGGAGCGGGAACAGGCGAGCGCCGGCTGCCATTGTCCCGAGAATCAGCGCGAGCGCGCCGGGCTTCACGCCGCCGATATCCGTCCCCGGTATCACGAACACGAAGACCGCCGCGGTCAGCATGGCCGCAAGCGCGACCACGGTGACAACGCGGCGGTCTTCGGAGGTGTTCATCGGAGGCGTTCATCGGACGCGTTTCTCCCATTTGAGAGCGATCCGCCCGCTACGCTCGTGTTCTAGTTCGGACGATCGGCTCGCTGGCTACAGGCCAATCTTCGCCCACGTCGTCACTGTCGTGACCACACCCGAACGTCCAGCGACCCACAGATTCCCGCCGCCCTCGGCAATGACCGTCGCCGCGACATCGAAGGCCGGGCCCGATGCCACCACTTTTATCTCGACCGGGATCTTATAGCCGGCGGCGAGGAGACGCGTCGGCG
>JANXYE010000102.1 GCA_025350285.1 Chloroflexota bacterium | reverse complement strand
GGCTGCGCGTGGCGAGGCCCGCGGGGTTCAAGTCCGGCACGCCGCCGAGCTGCGTGATCCGGTCGCAGACGAGGTCGGCGTGCACCTGCTCCTCGGCGGCGTGCTGCAGGAACTCCTGGCCGATCGATTCCTTATTGAGGCCCTTGGAAGCGTAGTAGTGGCTTTTGTAGCGAAGGACGCAGACGAGTTCGGTCGCGAGCACTTCGTTCAGCACCTCGAGCACGCTGGTCTTGTCCGCTTTGTAGGCGTCCGTCACCGCGCCGTCCATCATCTTGGCTCGCGCCCGCTCGCGGATCTTCTCGATATCAGATTTGAATGGTTGACTGGGCAACACGTTCTCCTTCAGGCGGCACGCCCATGCGTGGCCACCGGCGATCTCCGTCCATGGTAGTCCCGACGGGGTTGCAAAAGCATGTACACCACGGCCGATCCATAGCAGGCGCATGACCCGGCCCAGAGCCTGCCCGCCCTGTTAGCACTCTGCAAGGCCATCCCGCCGGGCCGTGATTCGAACCGCAATGAACGCCGGGTAGCCTACGAGCACCACCACACGCGGAGGTTCGCGATGCCCGTGCAAACCAACCCGAATTCGAGTGCCCCCACAACCGCGACCCGTCGCCCACCTTCGACGACGTGTCCGCATGACCGCGACTGGTACACCGAAGTAGCTACCAACCGCATCTTCCGCCGCCCATGCGCGCTCTGCGATGGCAGCGGTCCGGCCGTGCCGGATGAGTGGGTCCCGGAACGGCTGGCACGCGCCGGTTAGTGCCCTACTATGTCGCCCAGGGGCCCACAGGCTGAACGCCCGGGAGGGCCACGGCTACCGCTTACCGCCCCGGAGGCCCTGACTCGTGGCGATACCCGAAACGCGCTACCCTGGCTCTCCCTACCCGCTCGGTGCAACCTGGGATGGGAGCGGCGTCAACTTCGCGCTCTTCAGCGAGCACGCCGAACGTGTTGAACTCTGCCTCTTCGATGCGCCGTACGGACGTTCAGAGGTAGCGCGCATCGAACTAACCGAGAAGACCGACGCCGTCTGGCACGTTTACCTGCCCGAGGCCCGGCCCGGGCTGCTCTACGGCTACCGTGTCCACGGCCGATACGACCCCGTCCACGGCCTCCGATTCAACCCGAACAAGCTCGCCCTCGACCCCTACGCCCGTGCATTCACGGGGCCGGTCGATTGGTCCCCCGCCATCTACGCCTACGACGTGGATTCCCCGGAACAGGACCTCGCCTTCTCCGAGGCCGACAGTTCCCCCGGCATGCCGAAAGGGGTGGTCATCGAACCAGGCTTCTCCTGGGGCGAAGATCGACCGCCGCGCATTCCCTGGCACCGGACGGTCATCTACGAAGCCCACGTCCGCGGGCTGACGGTCTCTAACCCCGGCGTCCCCGCCAGCCTGCGCGGCACGTACGCGGCCCTCGGCCACCAGTCGATGCTCGCCTACCTCCAGGATCTCGGCGTCACCGCTATCGAACTCATGCCGGTGCACCACTTCATCGACGACCAGCGCCTCCTCGATCTCGGCCTGAGAAACTATTGGGGCTACAACACCATCGGTTTCTTCGCGCCGGACAGCCGATACAGCTCCAGCCCCAACCCGGGCGACGCCGTCAACGAGTTCAAGGCGATGGTCAAAACGCTTCACGCGGCCGGGATAGAAGTGATCCTGGATGTTGTCTACAACCACACCGCCGAGGGCAATCAGCTCGGCCCCTCGCTCTCCTTTCGCGGCATCGACAACGACGCCTACTACCGCCTGATGCCCGGCGACCAACGGTTTTACGAAGATTTCACCGGCACGGGCAACACACTCAACATGCAGCATCCGCGCACCATCCAGCTGATCATGGATAGCCTCCGTTACTGGGTCACGGAGATGCATGTCGACGGCTTCCGCTTCGATCTCGCCTCCGCCCTCGCCCGTGAACTGCACGCGGTCGATCGTCTGAGTGCCTTCTTCGACATCATCCACCAGGACCCGGTCATCTCCCAGGTGAAGCTCATCGCCGAACCGTGGGACGTTGGCGAAGGCGGCTACCAGGTGGGCAACTTCCCCATCCTCTGGACCGAATGGAACGGCCGCTATCGCGACTGGATCCGGCGCTTTTGGAAAGGCGACGGCGGCCAGGCCGGCGAACTTGGCTACCGGCTCACGGGCAGCAGCGACCTCTACGAACAGAGCGGCCGCAAGCCCTACGCGAGCGTCAACTTCGTGACCGCACACGATGGCTTCACCCTCAACGACCTTGTCAGCTACAACCAAAAGCACAACGAAGCCAATGGCGAACAGAACCGCGACGGATCCGACGACAACCAGAGCTGGAACTGCGGCGAAGAAGGGCCGAGCGGTTCCACCGAGGTCAACGAACTGCGCGATCGCCAGATGCGGAACTTCCTCGCCACCATGTTCATCAGCCAGGGCGTGCCAATGCTCCTGCATGGCGACGAAGTGGCCCGCACCCAGCTCGGCAACAACAACACCTACTGCCAGGACAACGAGGCCGCCTGGGTGTCCTGGGATCTCGCACCGCGCCAAAAGCGGATGCTGGAATGGACGCGCCGCCTCATCGCTTTCCGCGCCGCCCACCCCGTGCTCACCCGCCGGAAGTTCTTCCACGGCCGCCCGACGCGCGGCGCCGGCATCCGCGACATCATCTGGTTCGCCCCCTCAGGGGCCGAAATGAGCGAGGACGACTGGCAGGACAGCGAACGGCGCTCAATCGCCCTCTTCCTCGCCGGGGCATCGGCCGACATGATCGACGCACGCGGCCGCCCGGTGGTAGACGATACGCTGCTCATCATCCTGAACGCCGGGCACGAGCCTGTGGACTTCCGCCTGCCGGCTCCGGCGCGCCCCGAACGCTGGGCGCTCGCCCTCGACAGCGCTCGCCCGGAGGAGCCCGCCGGCCGCCTCATGCCAGCGGGGCGCCGCCCATATACGCTTGGCGCCCGCTCCCTCGCCGTCTTCACACACAAGACCCGGCCTCTCTAGAGGCCGGGTCTTGGAAGGTCTCACGGGCCGAACGCTTCAGCTTCGGGCGGCGCGCAGCGCACCGACACCGCGCCGGACCATCGGCGCGGCACGCTGCACCTGGCGCCCGAAGCGCCGCATCCGGCGGCGCGTGGACGCGCTTTTCGCATGCCTGATCGCAACTACCGAGCAAACCACCGCTATCGACGCCACCCCGGCGAGGCCCGCCAGGGCGAAGCGCATCCAATGCGATCCGCTCTCTTCCGCCGGTGCTTCGGCTCGCGTTCGGGGCGCCGCTTCACCAATGCCGATGATCGGTGTGAAGGAAGGCGGATCGCTGGCCGGGAACGAGTCCGCCAGCATCTTGTCGAGTTCGTCTTCGATTCGGGATTGTCCCGTTTGAGTAACCATTCTGGGGCCTCCTGCATCCTGCAACGGATAGGTTGGAGCCCGCCCCGCGGGGATCGCCGCCCACAGGAACGGGACTCCCTACAAACCGTACCCGAGGGGGCTTGCGGGAACCTAACGGCAGGCAACGTGGGGTGGCGGTTGCATAACAGGCCACGCTCCCGGTCTGATACCCGCCTTCGCTAGCGACAGGAACGTGGGCAGGGCCTCTTAGTCAACCGGGTCCGCGTCCTGCTGGAGCGAATACCCGATCCCCGGGTGCGTCTTGATAATCTTCGGGTTGCGCGGATCCGCTTCCAGCTTCTGGCGCAGCCGCGAGACCCACACGCGCAGATACTGCAGGTCGTCGAGGTACTCCGGGCCCCACACCTTCACCAGCAGTTCGCGCGTCAGAATGACCTTCGATGCGTTCGTGGCCAGGTGGGAAAGCAGCAGCCATTCCGTCCGCGTGATAGCCACGGGCGCCCCCGATCGCGTCACCGTGCGCTTGTTTAGGTCGACCTCGACTTCGCCCGCTCTTACCGTCTTCTCGATCGCCGTGCCCAGCCCGCGGCGCAACACCGCGTGGATCCGTGCGCCCAGTTCGGCCGGGTTGAACGGCTTCACCACATAATCGTCCGCGCCGAGGTGCAATCCCCGAACTTTGTCCGAATCACGGTCCCGTGCGGTCACGAGGATGACGGGCGTGTTCCAGCGCTCGCGGAACTGACGCATGAGTTCGATGCCGTCCGTCCCAGGCATCAGGATATCGAACAGGGCGATATCTGGCCGGTACTGTTCCGCCAGCTTCGTCGCCTCTTCCGCGTTACTCGCGATAATCACGCGGAATCCCTGCTCCGAGAGCTCGATCTGGATGAGACGCAGGATTCCCCGCTCGTCGTCCACCGCCAGCACCAAAGGTTCAGCCGCCATCCACGCACCCCTTGTTTTGCGGATGCTACCGACTCCCGCCCGTCGGTGCCATCTCATCGCGTTTCGCCGTGGGGGGCGTGTCAGCCTCTCTGTCGTCATCCGCCACGGCGATCGGCAACGAAAGCGTGAACCTCGCCCCACCCTCTGGCAGCGCCTCGGCCCGGATCGTCCCGCCCTGAGCTTGCGCCAGGCGGTGGCAGACCGTTAGCCC
>JANXYE010000099.1 GCA_025350285.1 Chloroflexota bacterium | reverse complement strand
ACCGGCATCCTGGAAGGTGGCCGTTGGCGGCCATTGGAGTAGTGATGAGCGTTGTCTCCCGTACGATGATGTCTGCCGTCGTGATCGCGGCGTTTATGTTCGCCGCCTGTTCCGACGACGATCGACCAGCACCGACGACCGCCCCGTCCGCGACGCAGGCAACCGGCACGACCGTTGTCGCGGAGACCCCGGTTGCGACCGCCACCCGAACAGCCCCAGCTCCAACTGCGTCCCCGACGACGACCATTGATGAGCGGCTCAAGCTGCGCCTCATCACGGTCGCAACCGGGGACAACCGTGCCCTCGATGTCGCATACGGCCAGGGTTCGGGTGGGGCGTGGTCACCAAACAGCACCAGGCTCGCCGTACCCGGCGACAATCCGAGCATCATCGACGTCGCAACGGGCGCGCGCACGGCCCTCTGGAATGTGCGGTGCGCGGGGGTCGCCTGGTCGCCCAGTGGCGCTCAAGTGGCCGCCGTCTGCGCGGACGGGTTCATCATCGTGGATAGCGCCGGCAAGCTGCTCCAGCAGGATAAGACCGTGCCGGGCGGCGACCTCGTCAAGATGGCCCCATGGGTACGCTGGTCACCCGATGGGAAGTCCGTCGTTTACGGAGCGAGCGCCACCGCTATCCGGATCATGACGACGGGCGGGGCGCAACGCGCCATCGCCGGGGCGTTCGTCGATGCCCGCTGGGTCTCCGATGGACGGCTCGTCACAGTGGAACAGGCGAGCTACCGCGACGCCGCCACGGTCCGCGTGCTCGTCCCGGGGAACGATTTCGCGGTCACCAGCCAGTTCACGAGCCGGCCTGGAGCGGGGCCTGTGGCGATCGACGGCAACGGCCGTTACGTGGCGTACGCCGTCTTCGGCATGGAAGCGAAGCCCGGATCGCGCATCCTGCCCTCAACCACATACGTCGTCGGGCTGGATAGCGGGCAGGAAGTGCGAGCGTTCGCTGACGCCTACGGGCCGCCCGACTTCTCGCGCGACGGTGTCTCCGTGCTGATGCAACGCGACTATTGCGGGCCGAACTGGGCGCTCGTCATCGGCACGCTGGACGGCGGCGTGCGCGTGGTCACGCCGGGCAGCGCGCTCGTCACGAAGTTCTCGCCAGACGCCTCACGGGTCGGGTTCACGCGGGGCAAGGAGCTTTGGGTGGCCGCCAGTGATGGCGCGTCCCCGGCGCGGCGCATCGCTACGGAAGTGCACGGACCGTTCGGGTTCGAATGGTCTCCGGATGGGAAGTCGATAACCGTGCCGCCATACATCGGCGGATTCGATCAGTGCAATTAGCGGGAACGCACTGGCGCTGAAGCGCGTCTGAGGGGGTGGAGGCGCAATGCGCTATCGGTTCCGCTGTGCAGCTCTCGCTTCAGCGATGACGGTTGGCCTGTTCGTGCTGTCTACCCGGACCGCTATCTCGCGCCCTCGTCCGGATGGCTCGTCGCTCCGAGGCCGATGTGACTCGGGCGCGATGGTATGATTCACCGATGGCGACAGCTCTCCCGATAGCAGACGCGCCCGCCGCGCGCGCTCACGCCTTCGACGACATCCGCGACGCCCTCGCGCCGCTCGGGCAGGAGGTCGAGGTGCTGGAGTCGGCCCTCGATGTCCGCCCCTGGATCGACCTGCGGGGGCTCAAGGCCGTCTGCGAGGAATTGGCAAGAGAGGGCGCGGCGTCGCTGATCACGCAGTTGGGTGGCTGGCAGAGCCGGGAAGACCCGGCGTGGCGGGACCTCGTTCTTGTCGGGGCAACGTCGCCCATTCCGGGCCGGCTCCCCCTCGGCCTCTTCATCGCCGCTTACGAGCGTGCCGTCGAGTGCTATCCCGAAGTCCGGGAGGGCGTTTTGAGTGTGACGTTCAGCGAATCAGCCCGTGGCCTTTGACCCGCTCAACTGGCTGGGCACGGCAGACCTGCTCCGGGCGGAAGGCTCCGAAGCTTCGCTCCGGACGGCGGTGTCCAGGGCTTATTACGCGGTCTGGCTCAAGTCACTGCTCTCGCTGGAGCACGATGGGCTCCTCAATCGGTCAGGTTCACGCAACGATCACACGGCCGTGGTCCGGGCGCTCCGCGTGCGCCGGGCGACCGCCTCAAAGATGTTGTCGGAGCTGGCGCGCGACCGCGAAGCGTCGGACTACGACACCGAGATCCGCGTCACGGCATCGGCGGCGCGGACATCAATTTCCACGGCGAAGGAGGTCGCGCGTCTCCTCGGCCCGGACTGGTCGCGGCTCCCTCGCTGACATGACGCCCGCGTCTCCCCGGCGTTCGCGTAGAATTCCGCCCCAAGGAGTCCGCCTGTGCCTACCGTCGAAACCGTCCTCGGGCCCGTCGAAGCTTCGCGGCTCGGGTTTACCCTCAGCCACGAGCACGTCTCCCTGTCCATGGGCAACGACGCCCGCCACTATCCCTGGCGCTTCGATTGGGAAGCAACGCGCACCAACGCCATCCGCGAACTGAGCGAAGCGAAAGCGGGTGGCGTGGGCACGATCATCGAACTAACCACGCCGGACCTCGGCCGGGATGTCACGTTCATGCGCGATGTTGCGCGCGAAACCGGCATGCATATCGTGGCGGCGACGGGCATCTGGCGGGATGTGCCACGTTCGTTCTGGGCGCGCGAACTGGACGACATCGCCGATATCTTCGTCCACGAGATTGAAATTGGCATCGAAGAGACCGGGATCAAAGCGGGCGTGATCAAGGTCGCGAACGACGTTGGCGGCGTCACGCCGGAGGGCGAGCGCGTGCTGCGCGGGGCGGCGCGCGCATGTAAACGCACCGGCACGCCAATCAGCACGCACCACTGGGCGCCGGAGCAGGTGGGCCGCCGCCAGGTCGAGCTGTTCGCACTCGAAGGGGCGCCGATGGACCGCATCGCCATCGGACACAGCGGCGACAGCACGGATGTCGGCTACCTGGAGGCGCTATTAAAGGCCGGGGTGTACCTCTCGATGGACCGCTACCCCGGCGGCCCGGGCCGGCCCAACTGGGAGCAGCGCAACGAGACCGTGAAGGCGCTCATCGAGCGGGGCTGGGTAGAGCGCTTGATGCTGGGGCACGACCACGCGCCGACGCACGTGCTCAAGGGGCGGCCGGGCTACACGCCTTCGAGTCCGACGCGCTACCTGCACCTGAGCACGGTGGCCATCCCCGCGATGCTGGCGTCGGGTGTGAGCGCCGAGGACATCCACACGATGACGGTTGATGTACCGAAGCGGTTCCTTTTGGGTGAGGCATAGCACCTTACGCCACCTGGCCGTCGCCCCACAACGCCCGTTCCCGCGTGAGCGCATCCTCGTAGGCGCCGGCGTCTTCATCGGCGGCGGCGAGGAGGCGTTCCACCGTGCCCATCTCCTTCTTCCACTCGGCGACACCGCAAATCACGGCGAGCGAGGTCGTTCCGCCACCGCTGGGGATCGGCAGGCTGCTGAGAGCCGCGCGCACGCGTTCCGCGCACGCCCGAGCTCCGGCGAGATCGCACTCCACAAGCAGCGCGGCGAACGTCTGCGGGCTGATGCGGTAGATGTAGTCTTCCGTCCGCGCGGCGTCTCGCAGGGTCTCGGCGATGCGAGCGATAGCGGGCGGCTTCAGCTCGGGCGCGCGCTTGCCCGGGAGGGCCACTTCGATCAGCGCGAGCGAGAACCCCGAGCCCCAGCGTTGGTGCTTGGCGATGAGGCGAACGCCGTTCTCCAGGAGCCGGTCGTGCGTACCGAGACCGGTCAGCGGGTCGCCGGTTGCGACGCGCCGGAGGCCGCGCACCTCGGTGTCGAGACGAGCGACTTCCTGCCGGGCGACGGTCGCGCGCTTGCGGAAGAACAGTGCCGCAGCCACGGCCGCGGCAGCGACCATCACGAGAACCAACGACAACGGTACCATTCGGCCACCTCCGGCCAGCACGCCTTGAGCGGCGTATACCCCGTATATCGTCACGTTCACCCGTTAGTCACAGATCAGGCGGCGAAATCTTCGCAAGCGCTCCGCCGGGGCCGGGACGCTATCATGGCGACCGGAGAGTCGCATGGAACTCAAAGTCGTGAAGTACGCGGTCGAGCGGCACGTGGCTACGGTCACGCTCAGCCGCCCGCACCGCCTGAACGCCTGGACCGGCCGGATGCACGCCGAGTACCGCTGGGCCATCGCCCAGGCCGAGGCGGACGAGTCGGTTGGAGTGATCGTCGTGACCGGCGAGGGGCGGGGCTTCTGCGCCGGGGCCGATTCGCAGGCGCTGGAGGGCCACCTCGAAAAAGGCGGCTACGACCCGGGCACGCCAGCGGAGATGGCCAACCCGGGCTACGGCGTCTCGCCCGAGTTCGACCACAACTTCGCCTTCCACTTCGGCCTGACGAAGCCAGTGATCGCGGCGATCAACGGTCCGGCGGCCGGAGTCGGGCTCGTGCTAGCCTGCTTCGCCGATATCCGGTTCGCGGCCGAGGGGGCGAAGTTCACGACCGCGCACGGCAAGCTCGGGTTGCCCGCGGAGTACGGCCTTTCGTGGCTGCTGCCGCGGCTTATCGGCCTCACACGCGCGAACGACTTGCTGCTCACGAGCCGTACGTTCCTCGCGGAGGAGGCGGAGCGCATCGGGCTCGTGAACGCGGTGCTCCCGGCGGAGGAGCTGCTGCCGCACACATACACGTACGCACGGACGCTCGCCGAGAACACTTCGCCCGCCTCGGTGCGCGAAACGAAACGGCAGGTTTACGCCGACCTCCACCGGGGCGTGGGCGCGGCCATCGAAGACGCCGAGGCGCTTCTCAACCAGATGGCGAAAGGCCCGCAATACAGCGAGGGCGTCTCGGCGCTGGTGGAGAAACGCAAGCCGGTATTCCGGACCTAACGGGCCGGCGGCAGCCTGATCTTGTAGGCGCGGTCCTCGGGGCCGCGTGTTCACGAATAACGCCGAACGTCCCATCGGAATGCGAAGCGAGCTGGCGGTGCACCCAGGTCCGGGAGGAACAGGCGACCGTGACGGCCGCGCCTACAGGCCGATGGGGTTGCGGATCGGTCTGCGGCCCGAAGACACGGCAGCGGGGCGCATCGTGCATACTTGCGGCCGCAACACACGCGGCGAGGAATTTCAGATGCGACTTGGGACGATGCTTTCGATGCCCGGCGACAACGCCACCGCGAGCGTGCTGGTCGAACGGGCACAGCGGGCCGAGGCGGCCGGCTTCGATTCGGTCTGGCTGCCACAGGTGATGGGCATCGACGCCTTGATGGTGCTCGCCCTCGCTGGTCGCGAGACGGCTTCGATCGAACTGGGCACGGCGGTGGTGCCGACCTACCCGAGACACCCATCGGTGCTCGCCAGCCAGGCGCTGACGGCCCAGCAGATGAGCGGCGGCCGCATCGCCCTCGGAATTGGGCTGAGCCACCGGTTCGTTATCGAAGACGTGCTCGGCCTGGACTATTCGCGGCCCATCCCGCACATGCGCGAATACCTGACGATCCTCAATGGCCTGCTCACTGGTGAACAGGTAAAGTTCGCGGGCGAGCTTTACCGGGTGGCCGTGCAGATCAGCGTAGCGGAGGCGAAGGCGCCGCCGGTGCTCGTGGCGGCGCTCGGCCCGGCGATGCTGAAGCTCTGCGGACGGCTCGCCGATGGGACGATCACCTGGATGGGTGGCATCCCCTACCTGCGCGATGTCGCCATCCCAACGATGACCACGGCGGCGCTGGCGGCCGGGCGCCCCCGTCCGCGCTTCGTTGCGATGGTCCCCGTAGCCGTGACTGATGACGTCGCGGCGGCGAAGGTGGCGGCCAACCGCACCTACGCCATGTACGGCCAAATCCCTTCCTACCGGGCAACGCTGGACCGCGGCGGCGCGCAGGACCCAGCCGATGTGGCCATCATCGGCACGGAGGAAGAGGTCGAGACGGGGCTGCGCGCCTACGCCGCGGCCGGGGTCACGGATTTGAGCGCGGTCATTTCGCCAGCGGTAGGGAACGCGGAGGCGACGTTCGAGCTGGTGGGGGCGCTTGCGAAGCGGGGGTTATAGAGCGGGGCTGCTACGGGCGAGTAAGCGTCAGCGGCTCATTTTGGCACGCTGCCACCTCTCCGGCGCAGGAGCCCGGGCGGCTCTGTCCGCCCTGAGCGTAGCGGAGGATGTTCCGCATCTCCCCAACCTAATCGGGCGCGACGACTCCGCCGAGGTCGCGGCGCGGAGAGACCGAATACCGCGTGGGACCTACAGCGCCGGGGGCCTACGCTCACGCGCACCGAGGGGGGCGGGGCTCCTGGCAACGCATGGCATCGGCCGGCGGATAGGGAAGCGCAGAGTTGGATCCGCTACGCCAGCGGCCGCAGTGGGCCGCGACTCCTGCCGCTTGGCGTTACCGCCGCGCGGCCCGGGTACCTACGGGTAGAACAGCTTCTGTGCTTCGCGCCGCAGTTCCGCGCGGAAGTCCGGGTGGGCGATGCTGATCAGCTCGTCCGCGCGCTGGCGGACGGTCTTGCCGAGGAGCCGGGCGATGCCATGTTCCGTCACGACCGTGTCAGCGATTTCGCGGGGCACGGAGACGACCTGGCCCTGGGCGAACTGCGGGACAATCGTCGAAAGCGTCCCGCCGGCCGCGGTGGATGGGAGGATGCAGACGTAGCGGCCGCGCGGCGCGAGGTAGGCGCCCATCGCGAAGGCGAGGTGCCCGCCCATGCCGGCGTAAATACGCGGGCCGATCGTGTAGGCCGCTCCCTGGCCCGTGAGATCGACGCCGAGCGCGCCGTTGATCGCGATGATCCCCTCGTTGCGCGAGATGTTTCGCGGGTCCAGCAGGTATTCGATGCCATGCACTTCGAACGCGGGGTTGCGGTGGACGGCGGCGCGCTCCTCCTCCGTGTTGCCGATGAGCGTGGCAACGAGCTTGCCGGGGTGGAGCATGCTCGTGCGCCCGGTGAAGACACCTGCCTGGGCGAGCGGTACGAGGCCGGCAACGGTGAGTTCGCCGAAATACGAAAGCTCCTGCTTTTCGTGAAAAAGACCGCAGGCGACCATGCCGGAGGTGTGCGACCCTGTGCCAATCTGCACGGTGTCGCCATCCTGCACGAGCGTTTCGACGTAATACGCGAGTCCCGCATCCACCGCCTCGGGCGGCGCCGTGACGGCCGCGATCTGGGGGCGCTCGTCGGGCACGAAGCAATCGATTTCGGAGACGTGCAGCCAGCTATCGCCGAAGGTTTCGATCACGTTCGGGTTGATGGCGGCGATGACGTGCAGGGCGCGACGGGCCGAAGTCACGCTATCCCAGCAGTTCCCGCCGATAGAGACGAACCCCTGGGCGTTGGGGGCCGAGGTGGTGATCATGACATGATCGAGCCGCCAGCCCTCCGCGCGTCCGGCATCGACCCCCTTGTGCGCGCCGACGAGCCAGTGCGGGTGGTAGTCGATCGTCCGGGTATTGAGCGCCGGACGGCTGAGGATGTTGCCGAACTGGTCCGCATAGCGGATGTGGTCCTGCACGGCCGGGCTGAAGAATTCGGCGAGGTCCGGCACGCCGAGGCCGCGCATCTCCACGTCGTGCAACGCCGGAGCCCGCGCGGCGAGCGCCGTGATAACTCGCGGGGAAACGTGCAGCGGCGGCACCCAGATATGGTCGCCGGAGCGGATGGCGAGGACGGCTTCTTCGGGCGTCCTGGTGTTGCGGGCGTAATGGTCCCGCCAGTCGATAGTGAGGTCGCGGCGCATGAGGCGGGAGTCTACAGGGTTGGGGCGGATACGACACCGGAAGGGCGCATCAGGCGAAGATGTCGGCGACCGGGAGCGTGAACGCATCGTCGGGAATCGCCGCGTCATCCGCCGTGAGGGTGTCGCCCATGGTGAAGGTGTGGGCATCGCCGCCGGGACGATGGACCGTCACCGTGCGCAGCTCCGGGCGCACGACCCAGACGCGGAGGACACCGCCACGCAGGTAGTCGTCCACCTTCTCCTGGAGGTCCCTGTCGCGGTCGGACGGGGAGGTGACTTCGACGGCGAGGTCGGGCACCTGGGTGACGGCGCCGTGGAGGACCGTCTCGTTGCCAAGGCGGGACGTGCGGACGAAGGAGACGTCGGGCGCCCGGACGTGGTCCGCTTCGTCAGGGATCCAGTAGCCCGTCTCAACGCGAACCTTCCCGGCCCGGGAAACCTTCGTCTTGCCGCGAATCAGCGCGCCGATATCGAGGGCGCGCTCGCCATGATCTGGTCCAACCGGCGCCATGACGACAACCCTCCCGCGCACGAGCTCCATCTTCCCGCCCTGTGGGGGATCGGGCAGCAGAGCGAACTCCGCGGCAGTCATGAGGCGTTCCGCAACCAGTGCCATGGCCAAAGTATAGCGGATTCGGACGCCGCCTCGGGGACTCAGCGCATCGCCGGGCCGCCGGGCTGGCAGTGGCGGCAGAAGCTCGTAATGCGCTGGTTGGCGGTGATCTCGCTGATCGACGTGCCGCAGCGGGGACACGGCTGGCCGCCCCGCCGGTGCACGCGCATAAAGTCTCGCCGTTCGTGGTAGTCGAGGATGTCGCCTTTGACCATCACTTCGCGCACCAGCGGGGTGGCCCAGGCCATTGTCGCGTGGGCGGCCTGGTAGAGGCGGCGGAGTTCGGCCTCGGTGAGTGCCGTCTTCGGCGTGTAGGGGTTGATTCGCGCTTCCCAGAGGATCTCATCGCTGTAGGCGTTGCCGATGCCCTGCACGAACTCGGCCTTGGTGAGGATGCCCTTGATCGCTCCGCGGTAGCGTTTCAGGGCGGCCAGCCAGGCGTCCTCGGTGAGCGCGCGGTCGAGCAGGTCCGGGCCGTTCGTCGCCCAGTTGGGGATCAGCGCGAGGCCATCGCCGGGCACGAGGTAGACCTTGCCCATCAGCTTTTCGTCGGCGTAGCGAAGCTGGCGGCCGTTTTTGAACGTGACTACGAGGCAGGTCTTGGCGGCGAGCTTCGTCTTCGAATCCAGGTACTGGAAGCGGCCCGTGAGCATCGGGTTGATGGCCAGGATGCGGTCGCTGGCGAGGGGAAAGAGGAGGAACTTGCCATGCCGGCCGACCGTCCCGAAGGAGTCGCCCGGGAGGGTTTCGCGCAGCTCGGCGGCGGAGGTGCGGAAGATGTGCGGGATGCGCGCATCAAGGGAGACGATGGGGACACCGGTGATGTGCTCATTGAAGAAGCCGCGGATGGATTCGAGTTCCGGGATCTCGGGCATGGCGGGAGGGTAGACGAGCGGCGGAGAAAAGGGAACCTGGCGGAACGCGCCAGGTCGTGTCGCGGGGCGACAACCGCGGTCGTCTTGGGGGCGGAGCGCTTGATCCGACAAGAACATGTGTTCTACAGTGGCTGTCCACTCAACTTCATAACGGAGGGGAAGTCATGGAAACGCTCACGCGGAAAATCCGCATCGACGCGCTGCCCGAGAATACCGCGTACGACGACAAGGGGTGCGACCTCTACCCCTCGTGTCTGCGCTGCCCACTGCCGCGTTGCCGCTACGACGAGCCAGGTGGCGCCGCGGGGATGCTGCGCACGGGCCGGGACGCGGCGATCCTGCGCGTGGCGGAGCGAGATGGGATACCGGTGGACCGCCTGGCCGAGATGTTCGGCCTCTCCCGCCGGACGATCTTCCGGGTGCTGCGGACGGGCCGGTCGCAGGGGATCATGGTGTAGACCGAGTCCGGACAGGTGTCCGATACCGGCGTGCCTGACGAGTTCGAGTTCGACCCCTAAACCACGGCCGCTTCAAGCTCGACGCCCGCCGCCCCCACCGCCCGCTCCCGGGCCACCGCCGCCGCGATGAACTCGCGAAAGAGCGGGTGCGGCCGGTTCGGACGCGATTGCAGCTCGGGATGGAACTGGGTGCCAAGCATGAACGGGTGGTTGCGGATCTCGCTGATCTCGACAAGCGCGCCGTTTGGGCTGGCGCCGCTG
>JANXYE010000069.1 GCA_025350285.1 Chloroflexota bacterium | reverse complement strand
AGCTCGTGGCGGATCGTGCGGGCTTCGTCCTCGGTGCTCATAGCGGGCGAATCATACGGCCAACCCACGTTCCGGCGTCAGGGCGTCACGCCGAGATCCGCCATCTTCTGGAGCAAGCGGGGGAGTTCCACTGGCTTCACGTCGTAATCGTTGCAGCCCGCTTCCATCGCCTTCTCACGGTCTCCGGGCATGGAGTGTGCGGTGAGGGCCACGACGGGGATGGCCGCCGTGGCCGCGTCCGCGCGGATGGCGCGGGTCGCCTCCCAGCCGTTCATCACCGGGAGGCTCATGTCCATCAACACGAGGTCCGGCCGTTCGCTCTTGGCCATTGCGACGCCCTCCGCACCGTTCACCGCCAGGACGACGACGAACCCGCGCCGTTCGAGCCGCCGCGAAAGCATGTCCCGGTTCATCTCGTTGTCTTCGACGATAAGTATTTTCGCCAACGCGGGTTCTCCCGGATCGGTATCGAATGCGGAGTATACGCGCTATCGCCATGCGAGCGGCGCCACGTATCAGCACCGCGACGGAAACGGAGTGGCGGCCAGGCCCTGCCGGATTGGCGCAGCGTTCCGCAACCGCGCCAGCGTCGTGGGGTGCCCAGTGGTCATTCGGCGTCAACCGCCGCTCCCTGTCGGTGGCGGTGCTGATGCGCGCCCCCCTACGGCAGTTCGGGCCGATGGTCCTGCCCCTCCAGGACGTAAACGCACGCGGCCGCGAGCGCATCCTCCTTCCACAGGTAGCGCGTGCTTCCGTGGCGCGACCAGACGGGACCCAGACGACCACCCTCCGACCGCAAGGCACGGGTGGCGTACGACTTGAGTGCGTTCATGACTCGCTCCGGAGTCTCCGCGGACGAAACCACGACGTGGACGTGTTCCGTCCGGACGTTCAGCGCCCAAAGCCGCCAGTCACGAAACGCACACTGCGACCTGACCTCGGCATCAACGACCTGCCGCTCCCCCCACGTGAGCGCAGCGGGCTTCCCTTTGAGGCGGCTGGCGGCGATGTTGCGGCGCTCCTGGTCCGGCGGGAGGTAGGGCGTATCCCAATCGTTGTGATCGCGGTCGTCCGATCCGCGGTCGTCCCCGTGGAGCCAGGTCCCATAGGTGCGGATGGTGATGAGGTAGGCCAGAGGTGGTTCGAGCTTCATCCGCCACTCCCTGTCGGTCGCGGTGCTGATTCTATCCGCTCGCCCTCAACAGCACCGCATTCTGCACCGCGACGGAAACGGAGCGGCGCCCAGGCCCTGCCGGATGGGCCCAGCGCCCGGCTTATGCGGACGCCCATAGTAGTTCCTACGTCAACCGCCACTCCCTGTCGGTCGCGGTGCTGTTTCATCCTCATCCACCACCGACGGCAGCGTTACGGTGAACGTCGAGCCCACTCCCGGCTCGCTCTCGACGGTCACGTCCCCGCCCATCATCCGGCAGAACGAGCGGCTCAGCGCCAGCCCGAGGCCCGTCCCGCCAAAGCGCCGCGTGGTCGAAGCGTCCGCCTGGCTGAACGCCTCGAACAACCGCCCCATCTGCGCCTCGGTCATGCCGATGCCGGTATCGCTGACGGCGAACCGAATGAGTTCTGAGTTCTGAGTACTGAGTTCTGAGTTGGCGCTGCTCGGACCCGCCACCAACGGCCAACGGCTAACGGCCAGCCGTACCGTCCCGTGGTCCGGGAACTTGGCCGCGTTGCTGAGGACGTTGTAGAGCACCTGGCGGACCTTGACGATGTCCGCGCGCATTGCGCCGATATCCGCCGCGCACTCGACTTCGAAGCGGTTGCCGTTTTTCTCGACGATCGGCGTAACGGTCTCCCGCACCTCGTTCGTGAGCGCGGCAATATCAAAGTCCTCCAGGAACATCGTCATCCGCCCCGCCTCGACCTTCGAAAGGTCCAAGATGCCGCTGATGAGCGTCAGCAGGTGGCGCCCGGCCGTTTGGATCTTGCGCAGGTCGGGCACGTAGTCGTCGTCGCCGGCATCGCCGCACTCCTCCTGGAGGAGTTCCGAGTAGCCGATGATGGCGTTCAGCGGCGTGCGCAGCTCGTGCGACATGTTGGCGAGGAACTCGGACTTGTGCTGGCTCGCGATTTCGAGTTCCTGGGTTTTGGCCTGGAGTTCGTTGAAGAGCCGGGCGTTCTCGATGGCGATGACGGCTTGGGCGGCGAAACCCTGGAGCATCTCGATCTCAACATCCGAATACGGGTCATCCCGACTGCGAACAACCACCAGCACGCCGATCGGCTCGTCTCCCTGTAAGAGCGGCACGGCCAACATGACCTGGTATCGCGAGAAGGGGACAGCTATCTCGCCCGAGGCAGAAATCGGGCGCTCTCGGGAAGCCAGGGAAAGCGGGTAGAGCGCCCGCTCCGCATCACTCAATCGAGCGACCTGGAGGTGCACGGTGTTCTTCTCGACGAACGCTCTGCCCGTTACCGAGGTGGGCTCGAGCGGGAAAGCCAAACCCTCCGGCGGACGGTTCCCATCGACGGCGGACAGTTGAAGCTCACCGTCGCGGCTTTGCCAGATGTGCCACCGTCCGAGGCCAAGAGCCGGCGGGCTGTGGCCGCGATGGTGTCGAGGACGGGCTGCACATCCGCGGGGGAGCGGCTGATGATGCTGAGCACCTCGGCTGTGGCCGTCTGGCGTTCGAGGGCTGCGGTCACCTCGCGGTTGCTCTCCTGGAGTTCGTTGAAGAGCCGAGCGTTCTCGATGGCGATGACGGCCTGGTCGGCGAAGGTCTCGATCAATGCGACCTGCTTCGGGGTGTATGGCTCCTCGCTCATTCGTGCGAACGCGAGGGCACCCAACACTCTGTCGCCCCGCAGAAGCGGCGCGGCGATGGTCGACCGGACCCCGTACTCGTCG
>JANXYE010000059.1 GCA_025350285.1 Chloroflexota bacterium | reverse complement strand
CCGTAGAGCCGCGTGGGCGCCGCCTTGCAATAGTCCGAAAGCCACTCGTTGTAGGCGCGCATGCAGGCTTCGCGCAGCTCAAGGTCGCGCAGGCCGACAAGCGAAAGCGTCCGCTGCGGGAAGATAATCTCCTTGTCTACGCCCTCGGCGTCAAGGTCGCGCAGGCGGCAATCCACGTCGCGCATGCCCTCACGCCCTTCGACGAGCATGGTGTTCAGCCCGGGGATGTCGAGGCTGCGGCCCTCCGCCTCAAGGTGCGAAAAGCCCTCGCTGTCGTAGGAAAGCCTCGGAGCGTCGTCCTGGAACCGTGCCGGCAATCGGTCCTTCCAGAGATTCTCCGTCTCCATGATGTGGCTGTCCGCCGAGACGACGACCGTACCCGCGGGCAATGGGCGCCCCTGGGCCGGAATCCGACGCTCTTTCGGCCAGGCGATTTCGATGCCGGCGGCGGACGGGAGGACGATTCCGGTCTTCATGAGGGTCTCCTTCTCGGGGCGTCTGCGAGAGTGATACTAGCAGACCTTCGGTATGCTCGCCGTCGCCGCGGCCGTTTCGCCGTGGCGCCTCGGCCGAGGCAGGTTGTTGACCGAGCCTTTACACTCTGCGGGTGCCACCGTCGGACCTGTCCCTCGAGCTGCCTCTCTCTGAGATGGGCCAGGCCGCCCTGAGCTATGTCCGCCAGGGGTTCTGGGTGGTGCCCGTGCACGCGGTGCTCGGCCGCGACCTTTGCTCCTGCCAGCGCGCAAGGAGTGGCTGCCAGAGCCCCGGGAAGCATCCGCGAAAAATCGACCGCCGGTTCGTAGCGACGAACGACGCGGCGATCGTCGAGCGACTCTGGAGGCGCTGGCCGAACATGAACGTCGGGCTAGCCCCGAGGAGGTCGGGCCTCATCACTATCGACGTCGATCGGCGCCCCGACGGTGCGGATGGGCTTGCCGCGCTCGCGATTCGATTCGGACAGCCGGTCCTCGACACGGTACGCGCCTCGTCGGGGGGCGGCGGCTGGCATGTCTACTTCCGCCTGTCACCGGACTTGAATGCTCTTCTGCCCCGCCACTACCTGGGCCCTGGCGGGGTCGGAATGCCACGAATGGTCGTCGTGGCGCCGAGCCTGCATCCTTCGCTGCGGC
Source organism: Chloroflexota bacterium (assembly GCA_025350285.1). GTDB lineage: Bacteria > Chloroflexota > Dehalococcoidia > Tepidiformales > Tepidiformaceae > JANXYE01. Next base: position 5,360 of record JANXYE010000059.1, on the reverse strand, counting down.
CCTACGCCTGGCATCTCGGCGAAGGCCCCGAGGTGCGCGCGCCGCTGGCAGTACCGCCACTCCTCGAAGCCTACCTGCGGCGGGTGGCCGCCGAGGGCGAGTTCGTCCGCCGGGCTCGTGGCTCGTGGCGTGATCGGCTCCAACGCGCTGCCCACCGCAGCCGCCTCGCACCCGTCCGCCGATTGTTCTCCCGGCTTGACCGGGAGCCCGGCTCGTAACCTGTCGAGTCTGCTATGATCGTCCGAGTTTATGTCCACGCTCGCTGACGCTGTTGAAGTTGAACCGGAACTCGTTACCCCCGAGCCCGCTGGCCTCCCCGCCGTGGACGAGACCATCTTTCGCATGCGCCAGGCGGTCTCGGCGGGCCAGCACTGGTTCGATGCCCTCCTTGACGCGATCGGCCACTGGTCCGTAACCGAGGAGTGGATCGACGAGCGCCACTACCGCTACCTCGTCGGCGGCGAAGCGTTCGACTGGTTGCTCCTCGCCGAACGGCTCCTGGACGAAGCCCGCGACCTCGTGCCCGCTCGTGAATCGGATGCCCTGCTCTTCGAAGGCAAATGGCCCATCGATCTCGATGACGCGGAGTTCGCCAACCGCATCGGCGCGGCGAAGCACTCCGCCCATCTGAACTACCTCTATGGCGTGCTGGTCGAAGAAGCGCTCCAGCTTTACGTCGAAGAAGAGATCCACAAAGAGAACTTCGCCCACGTTTGGGGCCAGGACCCGCGCACTCAGGAAGGCATGCACCGGCGCGTCTACGGCAAGTCGTTGCGGGAACTCTCGGCGCTCTACTACGAAGAGACGGCCATCATGCTCCCGGCCAAGGTGCCCTATGCCGATTGGAAAGCGTTCACGTTCTGGCTCTTTAAGCAGCGTTTGAAGCGCCAGGACAAGGCGCGGATCGCCAGCGATACGCGCAAAGGCCTCGCCCAGCTTTCACGTATGGAATTGGCCGTAAGCGAACGGCGGCGCGGCGCGACGTTGGGCGAGGCGGACTTTCGGGGGCGCTTCGGAGTTTGAGGAAGCCGATGGCCATTAGCCGTTAGCGCCGACAATGAACCGCCGGGGCGTTCCAGGCCCGGTCCGGGATCGATGCGATCGATTGGATCCTGTGTGAAGGCCGAGCGATGCCTCCATCGAAGCCAATGGCTAAAGGCCAACGGCCTGCGCCACCACCATGTCGTTCGCCGTACGCAGCATGTCGGCGAGAATCGCTCGCAGTTCATCGATAGCCCACGCTTCGCCATCCACGCCGAGGGTCGCGAGCAGGGCGACGGGCTTGCTCACGAACAGGGCCACCCAGCTGGCATGTGGCGTGGCGACCGTCACGTCGGCCGGCGCTCCCGACGGGTCACGGAACCATTGCCGGCCGTCGAAGCGGAGGACCGCGCGTTCGTCCTCGCCGAAGCAGAGTGCCAGCGCCAGCGGGCGGGAGGGCTGGACGCGCTTCGTCACCAGGTAGCCGCGCAGCGATTCGATCATCCGGGCTGAGGTCACCTGCTCATCTGGTTGGAGGGCACTGATAGCGTTGTGCACGCCCCAGAAGTTTAGCGCGGCAATGACCGGACCGAGTTCGCGGCCCTTTGCGGTGAGGGAATACCGGACTTCACGGCGCCCCACTTCCTGGATCCGTTCCAGCAGTCCGGCCCTTTCGAGTTCGCGCAGGCGCATCGTTAGCCACTTCGGCGTGTTGTTCCCCAGGCTGCGCCAGGTCGGTGAACCGCAGCGGCCCGCGCAGGAGATCTCGCACGATGAGTAGAGACCACTTCTCACCAATGACTCCGAGCGAGCGCGCGACCGGACAGAAATGTTGATAGATGTTGGTCTTGGTCATGCTGGACGGGGTTCAGTATCTCAAAGATAGCGTGCCGTGTCCAGATTAGTTGCCTAACGATACTAATGTCCCAACGAACCTTCGAACCGGTTCACCACCCGGTTGTCACCCATCTCGTTTGAGGTGTCCCACAATGGCCGCGGGAATGGCGAACGTAGAGACGCCCCGTCTGGGTTGCCTCCCTCCGCCGTCCGGGCTGGCGGCTAATGCCACGCCTAAACGATGCCCACCGCTGTCGCCAGAAGGAGCGGAATGTAGATAGCTGTCAGCACCAGGAGCACGCCGGTCGTGGCCCACGCAATTCCGTTGGCGATCCGACCGTTCACCCATTGGCCCATGAGGCGGCGATCGTTCACGAGCTTCAGGCAGAGGATCAAGATGATCGGCAGGAGCATTCCGCCCACGAGGTTCGGCAGGATCAAGAGTATGAGGATGGGAATGCCGGGAATGAGGACAGCCGCGGCGCCGAATACAAGAAGCGCCGCGAAAAGCCCAAAGAACACGGGGGCCTCCCGGGGACCGCGATTCACGCTCCGTTCCCATCCGAACGCTTCACAGAGCGCGTAGGCGGTGCTGAGCGGGAGCACGGCCATAGCCATTAAGGCCGCATTGAACAGGCCGATCGCGAATAGCCGCGCGGCGAAATCGCCAGCGAGCGGTCGCAGCGCCTGGGCGACGTCGGAGACCGTGTCCGCCGGCTGGTTGCCTGCATAGAGCGTGGCGGCGGTAGTCACGATAATAAAGAAGGCGATGACGTTCGTGACTATGGAGCCAATCCAGGCGTCGGCCTGGGCTAATTTCACTTCACGTTCTCCAAGCCCTTTATCGACCACCGTGGACTGGTTGTAGAACATCCCCCAGGGGGTGATTGTTGTCCCGATCAGTCCAATCAGGACAGTCAAGTAGCTGAGATGAAACTGGAGTGTGGGCACGAACGAGCCTCGTGCCACGGCCGGCCAGGACGGCCCCGAAATGAACCCTGTCACGAAGTAAGCGCCGAAGACTAGCGACCCAAAAAGGAGAATGACCTCCACCTTGCGGTAGGACCAGAAGCTCACGAGCACGAAGATCCCGACGGCGGCGAGCGGCACAGTAATGAAGCGGGAGAATCCAAAGATCTCAGACGCCGCCGCGACCCCGGCGAACTCCGCCACGGTCGTGGTCGCGTTTGCTACAAGGAGCGTCGCCATGGCGAAGACGGCGACCTTGGCCCCAAACTGCTCGCGTATGAGGTCAGCGAGGCCCTTCCCGGTCACGGCCCCCATGCGGGCGACCATTGCCTGGACAACCCCAAGCGCCACCGTTGTGAGGAGCAACGCCCAAAGCAATGAGTAGCCGAACTGTGCACCGGCCAGCGAGTAGCCTGCTATCCCGGTCGGGTCGTCATCAACGATTCCAGTGATAATGCCCGGACCCATCGCCGACAGGAACAACGTGAGCCGCGCCCACTTCGCCGTCGCCCGCGTCGGGCGGCGCGCGAAACGCGAAAATGCGCCCATGCCTAGGCGCCGTTCAGACGTGGCCGTGTTCGCCAAGCACGTGGCGCGAACAGGTCGATGGCGTCACTGATGTTGATAACCCCGAGCAGCTTCCGAAACTCGTCCACGACAGGTATCGTTACGAGCGCGTAGTAGACGAGCATTCTCGCGACGTCTTCGTCGGGCTCGTCGGCGAACACGGTCCGGAAGTCGTCGCCCATCGCCGTCTCTATCTGGGCGTGGGGATCGGCCGCGATGAGCGCCGATAACGCGACTCGGCCGAGAAGACCTCCCTCTCGATCGGCCACGTAGACGCTATCCACGTCATCACCGCGGCCCGCCGCGGAACGCACGGCGGCGAGACCGTCTGCGACCAGTTCACCTTTGGTGACGAGGACAAAGCTCGTGGTCATTAACCCGCCAGCGGTACGTTCAGGGTATCTAAGCAGAGACCGGACCCGCCGCGCAGCGAGCGGGTCCATGAGGGCCATCAGTGCGTCCGCGCGCTCTTTCCCGATGTCGCCCAACACGTCAGCCGCCTCGTCCGGGTCCATTTCGTCGAGGACGTCAGCCGCCTCGTCCGGGTCCATCGCCGCGAGGACGGTCGCCTGTCGGTCGTCGGGCAGCTCCGCGATCGCCTTTGCGGCCGTTTCGTCATCGAGCTCTTCGAATACATCCGCGGCCTCGCCGGGTGACATCTGCGTGGCGATGTGGGCGATGTCGGCGGGGTGCATTCGCCGGAGCCCGGCGAACGGCACCTTCAAACGGACTTCGCGGACAGCCGGGCCGATGTCCACCTGTTCCCAGTCGATCAGCGGTGGCCGGCGCTTTGATAGCCGTCCCAGGCCGAGGCGACGCAGCAGACCAGTCGTCGAACCATCGACACCTGCCACACGGAGTTCGTCATTGAGGTTCGTGAGCACGATGTCATTTACCCTGACGAGCTTCACCCCTTGGGTGTCTACGATTTGCTTGTCGAGGATGTCGCGCCCCAACCAGACGAGTCCCGCGTCGGGCGTGAAGTTGGAGGACGGGTCGAAGGTGGCTCGGAGCGATGTACCAGTCGGAGCGACGGCTGCGACTTCGCTCCAGGGCACGGCATAGTCAGCGCGTCGCGACCTGACCATCACGGAGTCAACCGGCGGGTATGGTATTTCTGGTGAAACCAACAGGTCGGCGACCGTGCCAACACGCGAGCCTTCCGCGTCGAACACGGGCCGGCCTCGAACGTTGCTGAGGAACGTCATCTTCGCCTCCGTCGGGGGCCTGGAGGCGAATAGCACCGCGGCCTCAGCCGCGTGCCCGATGTCTTAGGCTAGCTTACGCGGCATGACCGGGAGGCATCGCGCCTCGTGTGTCGATGTCTGGTGCAGCAAGAACTGCGGTTATGGGTGTTCATCGTTCGTTCGCGCCCAGCCAAAACGGCATAGGGAAGCGTGCCTCAAAGTACGTCGTCGGTAGGCCCGGGTCAATCGTGCTCGGCTCACGCTGATTGCGGCGCTACCCGATATCATCAGTCGGCGCGATACTCAGCAAGATGACGCGTCGCACGGTGCGGGTCTCTCTCTTCTTGGCGGCGGTGGGCACGGTTGGGGGTGCCCTGTTGGTTCGTGACCCGGCGTTGGGGATCGCGGCGGCCGGCCTCCTGATCCTCTTCGTCGGCGCCATGCTCGTCCGGGAGTGACGGGCCGAGGCACTCGCACGTTCGATGACTCTCAGGGCGACACCGCGCGAGCGTAATCGTACGCGTACGTATTCCACCGCATCCGTAGTTCGGGCGCGCCGACGCACTCCTGAGGCCGCTGCGTGGACCGCCTGGTGAAGGTAGAGGGCCAGTGGCTGTTCGCCCACCGCGCGGTCGTGGGCATCGGCAGCATGAACGCGGGCGACCCAGCCTCGGACCTTCGGCACCCCCGCCACCCCGCCCGCATCCCTCATACGGATTAGACGCTCACGGCGACGTCCTCTCGGGCAACGACGGGGTCGCTCCCCCTCTCCCGCGAAGTCGGGAGAGAGGGTCGGGGGGGTGACGGCCTACGCCATCC
>JANXYE010000045.1 GCA_025350285.1 Chloroflexota bacterium | reverse complement strand
CGCTCGACGAGCCCAAAATTGCGAATCAGGTCCCACGCGTCGCTCGCGGTGTCCTCATCGGCGTTGGTCACGAAGCGAAGAAGCTCTTCCTTGGCAGTCATTCGAGCGAAGCTACGCGCTCGAAGCCTCAAAATCCACCAGGCGCTCGGTGACTACAAGAACTTCACCGCGCTTCGCATCGTCTCTGCCGACTCCGCCCTCCAGACTCGCCTGATGGCTTCTGTCACTCCGCTCACGGTGTATTTTCGTTCGTGACAGAAAGCGATACCGGCGTGCTCACCGCCTGCCGCCAGTGCCAGGTAGTCGTCGTCGAACGTGACGACCACGCGCCCCTCGGCCAGCGCCCAGGCCAGTTAGGTGGCGTCTGTCAGACCCCGCCGCCCGGCGTCCTGAAACGTAACGATATCGAGGCCCTCTCGCCGAAGCGCGGCCGCCACGCTTGGTGATACGTGCTCGTCCGTCACGACGCGCGGTTGGTTCGCCATCGTTAGTCGCGGACCAGGTGTGGGAAGCGGGAACGGAAGTCATCTTCCGCGTGGGCGGAGCGCTCAAGGGCCGACTCGATCAGTTCCCTATTGTCGTAGTAGAAGGCGAGTGCGGCGTGAACCTCGGCGGGGGTCAGCGGCGAAAATTGGGCAACGATCGACTCGATCGATTCGCCCGAGTATATGTGCATCGCGACGATGTCCTGGACGCGGATGCGCGTGCCTGCGATGCGCGGCTTCCCGCCGACGACGCCCGGAGTCATTTCGATGTGTTGGGTCAGCACAGCTGCGGGCATGACCCCAGTATGCCACAGCGCGGGGGGCCTTCGTTGCCGCCCATGCTTCCTCAGCACGCTGAACCCGCTAGAATGCGCCCATACCAGGAGGCCAAACATGGCAGACGAATACAAGACCCTCATCTACGAAGTCGAAAAGGGGCGGGCGCGGATCACCCTCAACCGTCCGGAGAAGCTCAACGCCCTCTCCATGGAGCTCCAAACCGAACTGAACGCCGCCCTCTGGGACGCGGACAACGATGTCAACGTCCACGCCGTCATCCTGCGCGGCAACGGGCGCGCCTTCAGTGCCGGCTACGACCTCACACCCCTCGCGAGCCGCCGCGGCGCGGCCGACGACTCGTACACCGCCGTCTACCGCGGCGGCCGCACGTTCGACGACGACGCCTGGCAGATGGAACGCTCGCAGCGCCTGCGCATGGCCATCTTCGATATGCACAAGCCGGTGATCGCCCAGGTCCACGGCTTCTGCCTTGCCGGCGGCACGGACATCGCGTTCCTCTGCGATATCGTCATCGCCGCGGACGACGCCACCATCGGCTTCCCACCGGCCCGCGCGATGGGAGCGCTCCCGAACAACATGTGGATCTACCACTGCGGGCCACAGTGGGCGAAGCGGATGTTCCTGACGGGAGACTCGATCACCGGCGCCGAAGCGGCGAAGATTGGCCTCGTCCTCAAATCAGTCCCGAAAGACCTCCTCGAAGCTGAAGTTGAACAGCTCGTCGATCGCATGGTGATGATCGACACGGACCTCCTGAGCGCGAACAAGCGCATCGTCAACCTCCAGCTAGAACTCATGGGCGCGCGCACTATCCAGCGCCTCGCGACCGAAAACGATGCTCGCGCCCACCTCGCGCCCAGCGTCCGGGAGTTCGGCCGAATCGCCGGCGAAGAAGGGCTGAAGGCGGCCCTTCACTGGCGCGACGCCAAGTTCGGAGACGGCCGGGCGCGCGTTGAAGGCCCCGAAATCCGGGACGAAAACGGGCGGCTTGTGTGACCATCAAGGCGACCTCCGTGCTGGCTATCCTCGCCATTTGGGGCGCGATGATTGCCGCCGTCTTCCGCAACCCGGACGCATGGTGGGCGTTGTTCTTCGCCTTCCTCGCGACCGGGGCGGTAGGCATCAGCGCGGGACGACGCCTCGGGCTTCCCCGCGTCCTGGCCATCGCCGGCATCTGGGGAGGGACGGCCGCCGCCGCCGCGAGCCACACGGACGCGGCCTGGATGGCCGTCTTCGCCTTTGTCGCGACCGGGGCGGTGGTCTACAGCCGCATGAAGCGCGACGCCTTCGTCCACGGGCTGGTCATTGGCGGGCTCTGGGCGCTTGTCGGCGCCCTGACCGTGCGCGATGCCAGCGCCGCCTGGATAGCGATCTTCGCCTTCCTCACGGCGGCGAGCATCGCCAACAGCCGCGACGTCACGCGGCCCCTTGCCGCGGCCCTCGCCTGGGGCGCCGCTGGCGCCGTCATGCTCGCGACCGACGGCAACTACTGGCTCAGTCCGATCGCCTTCCTCGTCGGCTCATTCGTGTTCAGGCACGGGCCGTTGACCATGCCCCGGCGATTCGAATGGGACCTCTTCGATGGCGACAAGGACGACACCATCGAAGGCCAGTGGCGATCGGTTCACGACGCTGAACGCCCCAAGTGAGCCCCGCCCTGGACTGCGCTAAGCTGATCCCATGCCCGAAACCGACGAAGAAGAGGACACCATCGTTCTCGGGGCCGAGCTGGAGCCTGAGCCGTTCGATGACGGCCCCGACCTCGGCCCGGACGAACGCGACCGCGATCTGATGGACGGCTCGTGGGAGGCCCGCTACTACGCCGGCCGCGAGCACCAGCGAGACTGGAGCACGCTCCAACTGGGACTTGGCCTCCTGGTGGTCCTCGGCCTCGTCATCCCGGGCCTGCTGGTCTTTCTCCGATGACGGACCTCGCCGGAAAGGTCGTCGCCTTCATTGGCACGGGTTCCGAAAGCGACCGGGCGATCGTCATCGCCTGTGCGGAAGCCGGAGCGGACATGGCCCTCGCCACTACGTCCCACGCCCAGGCACAGGAGTTTGGCATGGCCTCGATCGCGAATGAGGTCTGGGTGCTCGGGCGTGAACAGTCCCTGACGGTCATGGACGCCAGGGACCCCGCCGACGCCGCTTCCTTCGCCGACCAGGTATGGGACCGCTTCGGACGCTGCGACGCCGCCATCACGAACCCCGGCCGCACCCCGGTCGCACCGTTCGAAGAACTCTCGCTTGAAGAGTTCGAAGCCGACCTCCATGAGGCCCTCTCGCCGGTCTTCCTCGCCACCCAGGCATTCGGCCGGCTGATGGCACGCGCCCACGGCGGGCTCATTCTTCATTGTTTCGTGGAACCAACGGCCGCGGAGGAGCTTGACGCCGGACAGCTCGCCGCACGTTCCGGGGCGCATGGTCTTGTCGCCGCGGCGCGGGCCGCATGGGCCTCCGACGGTGTCGATGCCGGCGTCGTCACCCTGCCCGCGTCCGCGGCTGGCGCCGACGCTGATACGGTCGCCGCCCGGCGAGTGCTGGAACGGATCGGTTCTTAGCGCCAGACCGGCCTCTATTGGACGGTGATTGTGGCCTTCATCTGTGGATGAAAGTCACAGGTGATCTTGTAGGCGCCAGCCTCGCTGAAGGTCCGCACCAGGACATCGTGGCGCTTCATGTTTCCCGATTCGTTCTTGCCGTTGATGGTAACCGTGTGCAGCGAGGTCTCGGAGTTCTGGAAATAAACCTTCTCGCCGGCCTTCACCGTCAACTGGTTGGGCGAAAACGCGAGGCCGTCCTGGTCGATGAGGGCCGCTCCCTCGGGGATCGCGGAACTCACCGGCGAGGGCGCGGAGGTTGACCCGCCACCGCAGCTCGCAAGCAAGAGGAGCGCGCCGCACATGCCCGCCGCGGAGGCGACACGAAGGGAGCGAAGGACAACCATGATGAGGGTCTCCAGGGCGAGATTGTGACCGGTGTCACAATTGTCATCCCGCCCGCCCGCACGCGCATCAGGCGCCATCGCGGTTTCGGCGACTGGCGATGCGGCGATTGGCCCGCTGAATGCACCGCCATCAATCGGCTTAGGTGCGTAGGCGGTTGACTACACAACCGGAGAATGCCTGAATATCGGGATGGACACGCTTCCCCGCCAACGTTGCGTGCGCTGCGGGCTCGAGATGGTGGATATCAAGGGCTCGCGGCTCGCCGTCTGCCAGCGCTGCGGCTACAAAGACGACTGCTGCCGGGCGCCTTATCAGTCCTGACCACGAAGGACGCCGTCGCGGGCCGCTAAGCCGCCCGGTCCCGGCCGTGCGCCTCGAACGCCGCGATCTGTGCGCGCATCCGTCGAATCCGCCGCAGCCGGTGGCTGTTCATCACCGCCGCCGCATCGTCCAGGAAGACCGGCCCGTGGCAGCGCGCACACTTGATCGAGGCCTCCGGGTCTTCGTCACGCTCCTGCCTGGGCCGGTAGCCGGACGGCGTCAAGGCCGTCCCGCCCTTCCCAACCCACTGCCCGCTAATGTGCCCGCAGTGGAGGCACTTGATATCGCCCTTCACCAGCATGGGGAACCCTCCCGCCGGGACGCACATCTGACGGCCGTGCGCCCTCATCTGTAGTTACGGCAGAAGTGTGCCTGATGTTCACACCCGGGCGCGTGCGGAAAAGCCCAAGAAAAGCCCCGGACCCTTGCCGCGGAACAAATGAACGGAGTGGCTTAGAGCGCGTTAGAGACGGCGTCCACGCTGTAGCGAATCTCGCCTCGCGGGATCGTCACCACGACGGCATCGCCAGCCCGCCGTCCAACGAGCATTTTCCCAACCGGGGATTCCACCGAGATCTTCTTGTCGGTGGCGTTCGCTTCACGCGCACTGACGAGCTTGTACGTG
>JANXYE010000282.1 GCA_025350285.1 Chloroflexota bacterium | reverse complement strand
GCCGAGGAGGCGAAAAGGCCCGGCGTTTCGGCCGGACCCTGTGTTCGCGTACGTACGAGCGCTTAGAAGATGGTCGATTGGCCCCCGCCCGGCTGTGCCGGAGATGGCGGCGGGGCGTACTGCGGTGGCGGCGCTGGCGCGTACTGCTGGGGCTGCGGCGCGTATTGCGGCTGCGGCGCCGGGGCGTACTGCTGGGGCTGCGGCGCATACTGCGGTTGTGGAGCGTATTGCGGTGGAGGAGCGGGCGCATACTGCGGCTGCGGCAGGTACACGGCCGGCGCGTTCGGGTCGTACTGCTGCGGCGGCTGGACCGCGGCGTACTGTTGGGGGGCCGGCATCGGTTCTGGCTTCTCTTTGTCCGCGTTTTCGTCCTTGACGGCCTTGCGGAACTCCTTGATCGAGGAGCCAACTTCGCGACCGAGGCCGCTTATCTTGCCGACGCCGAAGAGCAGCACCACGATCAGGCCGATGATGATGAGTTCGGGCGCACCGAGTGATCCAAACATAGCTTTCTCGCTTTCAGTCCGCTTCCGGCTGGACTGCAACCCTAATCGTACAGGATCGGCCGGGAGCGCACATAGCCCTGTTTACGGCTGGCTTACCGGCCGTTCGCGCGGGATTCGATGATTCGGCGTTAGCCGAGTCGTTCTACGAATACGTCCATCACGCCCCCGCAGATCTTGTCTTCACCGTTCGTCGGCTCGGTGAGGTCGATCGTCACGATGCGGGGCTTGCCATCGGCGAAGGCGTCCATCGCCTCCTGCCACACTTCGGCCTCGCCGCAGCCGCCGCCGATGGTCCCGAAAAACGAGCCATCACGCCGCACGACCATCTTCGCCCCAGTCTTACGCGGGGTAGAGCCGCGCGTGCGGGCCACGGTGGCGAGGACAACGGGCTCGCCGCGCTCAACGGCGGTGGCGATTTCGCGGTAGATCTCTTCCTGCATGAACCGATCGTCGCCGTTCACGAGGCGCGATGCAAGTGCTTGTGCCGTTTGGCCCGTGGCCCTCGGGGCCAGGTGTCACGAATGGACCTCTTCGTTCCGCCCAAACGCCGGTTCGCGGTACTGTTTCAACGGGAACACGCGGCCGCGACGGCCGCCCGTACATGGCGATGCGGTATGCTCAAGACATGCCCCGCGCCGTCTTCTTCGACCTCGACGACACGCTGCTCGACACGTCGGGCGGCGTGGACGAGGCGTGGAGCCTCACCTGCCAGGCTTTCGCCTCCGAACTGAGCGCGCCGTGGGAGCCACTGCGGCTGGCCATCCGGCGGGAGGCGCAGGCGTTCTGGGCGGACGAAGCGGCGGTTGGGCACTGGCGGCTGGACCTGCTCGGCGCACGCGTCCTTGTCGTGCGGACGGCGCTCACGGCCGAGGGCCTCGACGACAGCTATTCGGAGCGGATCGCCGAGCGCTACCGCGAAGAAGTCACCCCGCGCATGAAGCTCTTTCCGGACACGCTCGAAACGCTCGAAGAACTGAAGCGCCAGGGGTTCAAGCTCGGGCTTATTACGAACGGCCCGGCCGAGATGCAACGCGAGAAGCTCGCCCGCTTCCCGATCGAGCCATACTTCGGCTCGGTGGTCATCGAAGGCGTGTTCGGGGCGGGCAAGCCGGACCGCGCGGTCTTCGAACACTCGCTGCGCGTGGCCGGTGTCGCGCCCGCCGAAGCCTGGCATGTCGGCGACAACCTCTACGCGGACATCGGCGGAGCACAGGCGGTCGGCATCCACGCCGTCTGGATCCACCGCGACCGGCTTGAGCTGAAGGACGAGCCGCTGGCCGTGCCGGACCGCGTCATCGGCCATCTGGCGGAGCTGCGCGAAGGCCTGGTAGACGATGAGCGCGGGACGATGGACGCGAAGCAACCCAATACGGGTGACGTGGGTTAGACGCTGGCGGCCGGCAGGGCATCCGCTCCAGGACGCGGTTCGACTTCGGGGTCCGTCGCCGCCCTCAGCAGAGGCACAGGCCGGGCGAGCAGCACGATCGCGGCCGCCACGTAGGTCAGCACCGCCGTCACCGTGAAGGGGATGGTGTAGCTATCGCCCTGGTCGTGCAGAAACCCGACCCCAATCGGGCCGAGAGAGCTGCCCAACTGCCCGGCCATGCTGATCAGCCCGAACACCGCCCCGAACGAGACCATCCCAAAGATTTCGCCGACCATGAGTGATTGCATCATATAGACGTTGCCGATCGTGAAGCCGAAGAGCAGCGTCAGGGCCCACGTCGCCGCGATATTCTGGGTGTGGATGATGAGGAGCACGGCCGTCCCCTGGATCACGAAGAGCGCAGCCGAAAGCAGCCGCCGATCCATGTTGTCGGCGAAAATGCCCACCGCCAGCCTCGCGATGATGCTGCCAAGGGCGGTCACGCTAATCGTGAAGGCGGCTTCGGAACGCGAGCCGAGCCGCTCTTCGAGGAAGCTCACCTGGTGGATGATGTAGCCAGTCTGAGCGATAAGTACGAGCAGGAACGAGATGAACAGCGCCCAGAACGACACGGTCCGCATCGCCTCCAGGCGCGTCCAGGGGCGGAGCTGGGTGGCCGCCGAGAGCTGGAGCGGGGTACCCTTCGCCGGGGCCGGGGCGCCGTCTGGCACGAGGCCCATCTGCTTGGGGTCCCAGGCGAGCACGAACAGAATGACCGGCAGGCCGGCCACGATGACGAGCGCGCCGAGGATAGGCGTCGCCAGTTGGAGGCCGCCGATGTCGATCAGCTTGCTCGCGATCGGCGAGATGACGACCCCGCCGAGGGAGACGCCGGTCGATGAGATGCTCATCGCCAGTGCCCGCTTTCGCACGAACCAGCGTGTCATGATTGCGTTGACGGCGACGCCGCTGGAGAGCCCGTAGGCCAGCGCGAAGATGAAGTAGACGAAGTAGAGCTGCCAGAGTTCGTTGACCAGCCCGATGGCCGCGCCGCTAATCCCGTTGACGATCATCCCGACGGTCATCAGGAGGATGGGCCCTCGGCGGTCGATAATCGGGCCGATGAGGAACGAGGTGACGCCCGCGACCAGGAAGTAGATGGTCGGCGCCCAGCTGACGGCGGTCGTCGACCATCCGTGCTCTTCCTTGAGCGGCTTGAGGAAGATGGGCAACCCGTAGTAGCCCACGCCCACGCCCACGAACATCAGCACGCCGCAGGCGATGGCGACATACCACCCATAGAAGACGCGCTGGGGAAGCAAGCGGGCGGCGAGCGGGCCGTTCGAGACGGCGGTCGCGTTCATTCACGCGATTCTAACGAATCCCGGCGCGTTTGTGATAGCAGCGATAGACGGCGCGAACGAAGTTCCGAGTCCTGAGTTCTGTCCTTCCCGGGAAGGACTGAGTTGTGAGTTCTGAGAGTGCGTACGCCAGCCGTATCCGAGCGCGCCCGGGGTCGCCGAACGCCGGCCTACTCGATCAGCGACATCTTCCGTGCCACCCGGATCGCGTCGATACGACGCTCGACGCCGAGCTTTCCGTGCACGCGGTGCGCGACTGTACGCACGGTGGACCACGCGATCCCCAGGGCTTCGGCCGTCTCCTTGTAGGTTTCGCCACCCGCGAGGTGCTGGAGAACTTCGACCTCCCGCGGTGTGAGCATCGCGGAGCGGGTGCGCAGGGCCGCCGCATCCCACGCCTCGTGGATCGCGAAGCGGTGCGGGATCGGCTCGATGCCGAGTTCGACAAGGCGAACGGCGGCGGCGGCAATCCGTTGGCGCACGGGCGAGCCGGGCTCACCGTTCGTGCGGAGTTTTTCGCCCAGTTCCCCGGCCTGGATCGTCGCGAGGCAGGCTTCGGCTTCCAAGCCCGCCGTCGTCGCCCATTCGGCGGCGTCTTCCATGTATCGGCGAGCGGAGGCCGCTTTGCCCGAACGCAGGGCCAGCAGTCCGTAGATTCGGTCTACCGAGACCGGCAGTTCGAGCGAACCGCGGATTCCCGCCGTCCGCAACCGCCCAACCTCCGCGAACCAATGCTTCGCTTCGAGTGGCGTGCCCGCCAGCGCGGCGGCGTAGGCGCCGGCGAGCCGGCTGGCGAGGTTCGCGAGCGTGGGCGGCCGTTGTGGAGGGACCGGGATCGACTCAACCCCTTCACCGAACCAGGCGCTCGCGAGGGCGACCCAATTCCCCGCGTCTCCGGCGTCGGCGCCGAGACGCCCGCGGGCGAGGTCCAGCGCCGCCAGCGCCGCCGGCACCGCGGGCCGTTCGCGCAGGATAAGCGCCCGCCAGACCTTAAGGGCACGGAGGCGGAAGACCGCGAGCGCGTTGACCTTCTGGCGGCCTTCGAATTCAGGCAACTCATGCGCCGGCGCCGTGATCGCGTTCGCCCAGTAGCGGAAAACCACTACGTCGGCCCCTCGAAAGACCGCGCTTTCGGCGAGCGCGACGGCGGCCATTGCCCGGATGCGTGGACGGGCTTCGTCCACCTCACCGCGAGCAGCCAGAGCGGGCACGAGCCAGCTCAGGAGAAACAGCTGGTCCAGAGGTCGTCCTGCCGCCACAACTTCGGCGAAGAGTCGATCGAACGAAGGTCCTGGCGCCTTCAGCGCCTGCAGGCGGGCCGCCTTGCACAACACCAGCGCCTGGAGGAGCGCATCGTCTTCGAGGTGAGCGCGAGCCGCGGCGGCGGATTCGCTGGAGAGGAGGATTGCGCCTTCGGGGTCGCCACGGCCAGCGAGCATAGCCGCCTTCAGCGCATTCAGCGAGGCCGTTGCACCCGGGTCATGCCTCGCATACCCGAGGGCGTTGTCGATTTCGCGGACGGCGTCGGCGAACCGGCCGTCGCCCTCCAGGAGATTAACGAGTAGTTGGACCGCCCGGGCGAGGTTGGTCAGATCACCGCCGGAGTAGGTAGGACCGAGGCTCCTATCGACGAGTTCCCGCCAGGACACTTCTCCGGGGCCTCGGATGCCCACCAGCCGGGCCCGAGCGGCATCCAGGTAGTCCCCGACAGACGATGCAGGCGCGGCGGATTCCATGACGTACGCCGCAATGTACCACAGCTGACGGATAGTCCGTCGATTTCATAGACCCCACACTGACGACAGTCGGGAGGAATATCATCATGTCGTTCAGCGGTTGCGAAGACTTCCTGTGGTGGTTCTCAAAGCGTCAGGAATCGGATATGGAGTTTCGATCAAACCTCATCGAAGCGATGGATTCGCCGTTCGACCCAATGGGCCGGGCGGCCCGCCTGATTGCGGCGACGGACCCGGCCATCGCACCGGTTGTGGAGATGGAGTTCCGGGAATTGCCGCGCATCGCGATGAAGGGCCTCCTCGACGCCTGGCGTGAGTCAGTAGACGCGGGCATCCGCTTCGAGGCGCACTCGGTTGTGCCCAGCAACCCGCTGGAGTTCGCCCGCAAGCGGCGCGTACGCCTGGTCGTGGACCGCGAGGAGGACGCCATCCATGTAGCCCTCTCGCACATCCCGACGAGGCATCCGAGGGTTTCCGCGAGCGGTGTGTAAGTGTGCACAGTCAGGCCTGCTGGGCGTGCGTGCGGGTTCATTCCCAGCAGGCCTGGCTGTGGAGCGGCGGCTGGCTGAGCGGGGAGCGGGCGCCTCACCGGTTTTCGGGTGAGGCGGACGTGCGGTCGTATCGAGATCGCCGGCGAGCAGACCATCATTGATGGCTTGCGCACCCCCAATGCTACGGTCGTCCGCTACGGTCTGCCGCGTCTCGCGCAGATAGGGCTGCGACGGTACCTCAAGGCAGGCGACCGGGTGCTGAGCCAGCTCCGCATCGACAACGCACGGCCGGTTATTGCCGCCGAACTATCGTCCCCATCGGCTCTAATTCTGGAGCGCTTGGAGAGCGGCCTGGATACGTAGCTCCAGCGCGTCCATGCTGTCCCACCAGTTCCGGTACTTCGAGGTATTGCGTTGGGCGACGGCGTCGCGGCCCTGGATGATAGCGGCGGCATAGTCCGCCAGCGTGGCCTTGAAGGTGCCGTCGAAATCTTTGAAACGCGACGGAGCGTTCGCCGCGAGGTTGAGGGCGGAGAGCGCTGTCGCAGTGCAAGTGGCCTGGCCGGCATAGTTCACGAAATCGCCGCGGAACTGGCTGCTGCGATAAAACGTGCGGTCCGGGTACACGCCACGGAAGGTTGTCAGGGCGAGCGTCAGGCGGCCCGTGCCATCCTGGACGGTGCGGAGGTAGCGGGAGGCCGAGCCAGAACCGGCCTGGCCAGGTCCAGCGGTCGGCGTCGGCGTGGGAGCGGTGCAGGCCGCCGCCGCCGGGAGCGAACTTTCGCCGCAGCCAACCGCAGCCGCGGCGAACAGGACCGCGGCCAAGCAGACGGCCGTGCCTTTCATCCTGCCCCTTCATCACGGAGGTACGCCGCGGCGGCGCGGACCGCCTGTCCACGATGGCTGACGGCGTCCTTCTCCGCGTCGGTCATTTCGGCGGAGGTCCGTCCGTCGGAGAGTTCGAACACCGGGTCGTAGCCGAAGCCGCGTTCGCCCCTGGACGCGAAGCCAACGCGGCCCTCCCAGGTGGCATCGAACAGCCTGGTTTCGCGACCCGGGCAGGCGATTGCGACCACCGCGCGATAGCGGGCGCTACGCCGGTCCACCGGGACGCCCTCGAGTTCGCGGAGGAGCAGCTCTAGGCGGTCGTGGTCGTCGAGGCCCGGTCCACCGAATCGCGCCGAATGGAGGCCCGGGCGGCCGTCCAGGGCATCGACTTCGATGCCCGAGTCGTCGGCCAGCGCGACACAGCGCCCGGCGGCGGCGAACGCTTCGGCCTTCTTTGCCGCGTTTTGGGCATAGCTGGCGCCGTCCTCATCAACCTCCAGCGTGAGGCCAATTTCAGCGGGCGAGACCACCTCGAAGGGCACGCCAACCAGCAGCCGGCGAAACTCGCGGAGCTTCCCGGGGTTGCCCGTGGCCAGCAGTAGCCGTCTCATCTCTGGCGCAGTTTCGGGGCGTGGCCGGAGCCGGGCAAGGGACGTATAGTTCGGCCCGAGCGAAGCATCGAAGGAGTGTTGCGATGAAAGCGATGGTGTTGCGGGGTACCGCCCTGACAGTCGAGGAGGTGGCTGTGCCCACGGCCGGCGAAGGCCAGGTACTCGCGCGGGTGCTCGCCTGTGGAATCTGCGGGAGCGACCTGCACGCCGCGAAGTACATGGACCAGATGATCGAGACGGCCAAGACCAGCCGCCGCAACGCCTGGTACGAACGCGACTACTCCAACGGCATGGTGATGGGCCACGAATTCGTCGCCGAAGTGGTGGAGGCCGGACCCGGCGTCTCGGGCTGGGCGCCGGGCAGCCGCGTGACCAGCGTGCCCGTGCTGCAGACCAAAGAGTCGCCCACCGGCTACCACAGTATCGGCTACAGCCCGGAGATTCCCGGCGCGTACAGCGAATACATCGTGATGTCGGCGAACCTGCTCCTGAAGGTCGCTGACAACGTGAGTGACGCGGTGGCGGCCACGACCGAGCCGTCCGCCGTCGGGCTGCACGCGGTGCGCGAATCGGGCATCGGACCGGGGCACTCCGCGCTCGTCATGGGAGCCGGGCCAATCGGGCTGATGACGCTCATCTGGTTGAAGCAGGAAGGCGTCGGCTACATCGCCGTGAGCGACTATTCGCCCGAGCGGCGGGCGCTGGCCGCACAATTCGGCGCCAGCGAAGTGTTCGACCCCAAAGAAGTGGACCTCGCGGAGGCGCTCAGCCATTCGCTCTTCCGCGAGAAGCCGAGCGGCAAGCAGGACGAATCCTACGGCGGCGGGCCGATCGTGGCGGCGCCGGACTTCGTCTTCGAATGCGTCGGGGTGAATGGCACGCTCCAGCAAGCGATGGAACTGGTGCAACTCAAGGGCACCGTCGTGGTGGTCGGCGTCTGCATGCAGCCGGACACGATTACGCCACTGTTGGGCATCAACAAGCAGCTCACGATGAAGTTCGTGCTCGGCTACACGTTCCCGGAGTACGCGGAAGCGCTCCAGGCGTTCGCGGATGGCAAGGTGGATACGACGACGCTCGTCACGCGGACCGTGAACCTGGACGAACTCCCGGCGGCGTTCAAGGCGCTTTCAGACCCGAAGGACTGCAAGGTGCTGGTAGTTCCGGGCAAGAAGTGAGAGTCGGGCGCCACGTCAGGATCGACCCACGATCCGGGCCGCGGCCGTTCGTCACCGCTAGGCCCCACCACCCTCTGCATGTTGCTCGGCGCCCGAGACGTAGTCGATAGGCCCGAACTGCTCGACGGGCCGCACCTCATCGCAGGCGATCCGTGCCCGGCGGGCGTGCTCCGCGATCTCCTGTGCCGACTTGGCCTCGTACATGCACAGCGTCTCTTCGGCGGCGCGGTCCCAGTAGGAGGTTATCCAGCGCAGCCCGGGGAACTCAAGGGCACACGCGATCGCGCGAACGGCGGCGGCGTCGATGTCTTCCTGCGTGGCGGCGGGGACATGGCGGCGTATCAAAAAGAGGGCCATCGGTCACCTCTCCTTCTTGGCCCCGATTCTACGCGTTACTCGGGCACATCCTGCACATCGATGGGTTCAAGGACGGCCTCAAGATCGCCGGCACGGATGCGGAGCGCGCGTTGGCCCGCCAGCCGGCTGGCGGGCAACCGTCCCGACCGAATCCACCCGCGGACGGTCTGCACGTGGACTCCGAGGTACGCGGCGGCCTCCTCTGGAGAGTACAGCTTCGCCAGAGCGGCTTGAGCTTCCCGGCCGCCGCTCCGCGCGAACGCCTCGACCTGGTCAACGGTCACGCCGAGTTCACCGAAGACCCTCCCGGGCAGACCCTCCCCACATCGCATGAAGGCGAGCAGCATGTGAAGGTCATCGACGCGCCCCCGGTTACTTCGCCGGACCTCCTCCATGAGCACGCGCGTGAACCGGACGAAGTCGTCCGCGTAGGTGTGCCCGTGGGCCACGTCGGCCCGCCGATGCCCCGTGCGTTCAACGAGATCCTCAATCATCCGCACGTCGATGGTAATCGGGCCGAAGGTGAAGAAGCCGAACCGGGCCATCTTTGAAAGATAGGCAAGGAAGGCGACATCGACTGTGGCGTCGGATCCGTTGCGAATGGCGATAACCGACATCTCGGCCTGGAGATCGTTCAGGAAGGTCGCGTCGAGCGCCCTCATCCCGTTCGTAGCTTCCTGGTGGGCGGAGTCGTCCATGCGTGAAGTGTCTCACCTTAGACAACGTTGAGCAACCTTATTCTATCTTAGGCGCTTGACAACGGACCGCCTTTCGCTGTGAAGTGCACACAACACAGCTCTAGGAAGGCCAAACACATGACCACGGCAACTCTGGAACGACCCTCGCTCACCAGCGCCATCATCGACCAGTGCGGCTCACGGGCCGCGACCTACGACAAGGAGAACCGCTTCTTCAGCGAAGACTTCGAGGAGTTACGCGCTTCGGGCTACCTGAAGATGGCGATCCCCAAGGAGTTCGGGGGAGGCGGGCTGAGCCTCGCCGAGGTCTGCATGGAAGAGCGCAAGCTCGCCTACCGCGCCCCGGCCACGGCACTGGCGACGAACATGCACATCTACTGGACGGGCGTCGCCGCGGACATGCGGCGTATGGGGGACTCTTCGCTCGAATGGGTGCTCAAGGAAGCGGCCGACGGCGAGGTCTTCGCGGCCGGCCACGGTGAGAGTGGCAACGACCTGCCGCTCTTCCTTTCGACGGCCAGCGCCGAGCGAGTCGAGGGCGGCTACAAGATCACCGGGCGGAAGATGTTCGGCAGCCTGAGCCCCGTGTGGACGCGGCTCGGCCTCCACGCGATGAACGCGGCGGCCGCTGGCGGCCCGGAGATTGTCCACGTCTTCATGCCGCGCGATACGCCGGGCTACCACATCGAGGAGACCTGGGACACGCTCGGCATGCGGGCCACGCGCAGCGACGACACGGTGCTCGAAGGGGCGGTCATCCCCGACAAGTACGTCGCCCGCGTGCTGCCAGCCGGGACCGCGGATCTGTTCGTCCTGAGCGTTTTCGGGTGGGCCGAACCGACCTTCGGCAGCATCTACCTCGGCCTGGCGCGAAGGGCGCTGGACCTGGCGATCGAAGGCGTGAAAAAGCGCACATCGCTCGCCCTGACCCGTCCGATGGCCTACCACCCGGAAGTCCAGCACGAAATCGCCGAGGCCGTCCTCGCCCTCGAAGCGGCCGACGCGTTCGTCGAACGCGTCGCCGACGACTGGTCGATGGGCGTCGATCACGGCGCGGCCTGGCCGATGAAGCTCGTCGCGGCCAAGCATGTTGCCGTCGAGGCCGCGAAGAAGGCGGTCGATGTCGCGATGGCCGTCTCCGGCGGGAGCGGGATGTTCAAGCGGAACGAGCTCGAACGGCTCTACCGGGATGTGCGCTGCGGCGGCTTCCATCCGGCGAACTCGCTCCTGGTGCATGAGATCGTGGGGAAGACGGCGCTGGGCATCGACCTCGGCGAGCAGCCTCGCTGGGGTTAGTCCGGCGCGGCTGACAGAAAGTCGACCAGCCTCCAGAATCTTCCGGGGCGCACGTGTCGCCCCGGAGGATTCGATTATGGCGACCATCCACGCGAACGGCATCGATATCTACTACCGCCAGGAGGGCGATGGCCCGGACCTGGTGATGATCATGGGCCTCGGCGCCCACTCGGGCGCCTGGCTCCTGAACGCTCCGGCACTGGCCAAGCACTTCCGCGTGACGACGTTCGATAATCGGGGCACCGGCCGCTCTGGCGCGCCGGACGAGCCGTACTCCATCGCCGGGATGGCGGACGATACGGCGGCGCTGATGGACGCTATCGGCATCGAGAAGGCGCACGTCCTCGGCGCGAGTATGGGCGGGATGATCGCGCAGGAATTCGCAATCCATCACGCGCCGAAGGTGGACCGGCTCGTGCTCGCCTGTTCGCGGGCGAAGACGGGAGATCTGCGGAAGCGCATCTCACTCGCGCAGCGCGCGCTCTGGGAAGCGGACGTGCCGCGCGACGCTATCGCGGCTATCCAGCAGCCGTTCGGGCGGACGACGGCGACGCTCCAGGACGAACGGCTCCCGATGGACCTGCTGGCGCTCGGCGCGAAGGACCCGTACCCCATCGCCAAGCACGCTTACCTGCGCCAACTCGACGCGACGATGGCCCACGACACCACCGGCCGTCTCGCAACAATTGCGGCGCGCACGCTGGTGTTGGTGGGAGCGGAAGACATTCTCACGCCGCCGTACGAAAGCGTGGAACTGG
Organism: Chloroflexota bacterium; assembly: GCA_025350285.1. Classification (GTDB taxonomy): domain Bacteria; phylum Chloroflexota; class Dehalococcoidia; order Tepidiformales; family Tepidiformaceae; genus JANXYE01. The sequence goes on along the minus strand of JANXYE010000282.1, from coordinate 332 downwards.
CGAAGCAGATCCCGGATAGCCACCTGCGCATCCTGCCGCGGGGCGGGCACGGGTTCAGCGGCGAATACCCCCAGGACTTCAACAAGGCCGTGCTCGAATTCCTGCAGGCCTGAGCCGGGCCGGGTCGATTCGATCCTGTGCTGCCGGCCTCAGTCAAGCGGCCCGTCGTAACCCGCCCGCCCCAGAATGTCGTGGATGAACGGCGTCTTGGCAACCGTGTAGGCTTCGCGGTCCGCCCCGTGTTGCCTTGCCATCTCACGTTTCATGGCCGCATAGGCCGCCGCCGACTCCGGGTGCGCACGCAGATAGTCGCGAAACAGGACGTGCCGAAG
>JANXYE010000020.1 GCA_025350285.1 Chloroflexota bacterium | reverse complement strand
CGATGGCGTTGGGGGCCACTTCTTTACAGGCGCCGCAGAGCACACAGAGCGGGTCTTCGATCGTCCACTGGTTGCGGTTGTCCCGGACGATGCCTGCGTCGGGCAGATATCGGCCGCCGCCTGGAGCGCCTCGTCGTCCTGGGTGCGCACGGTGTAGCGGATGAAGCCCGGCAGCGAACGCGACGGATCGACCTTGTCCTGGATGAGGCTCTCGAACTCGGCCCGGAAGAAGCGCATCGCGGTCTTGATCGCCGTCGGCGTGAGCTGCCCGTGCTGGCAGTTCGACCAGGCGAGCGTCTTGACGATGCCGTCGAGCTTGTCGAGATCGGTGTCGCGCCCGCCGCCCATACCGATGCGCCGCAGCACTTCGACGGCCCGTTGGGAGCCGCCGTGGCAGGTTGTGCAGCGCCCGCACGATTCGTCTTCGCAGAAGCTGGTCATCCACTGGACGAGGTCCAGGATGCTCGTGCTCTGGTCAAAGAAGGTGATGCCGCCGCCACCAAGGAACATGCCGCGTTCGCGAAACGGCGCCAGCTGGCAGGGCAGGTCGATGTCCGAAGCCGGGACCACACCGGAAAGCGGCCCGCCCGGTTGGATGCCCTTCAGCTTCGAACCTGGGCGCAGGCCTCCGCCGTACTGCTCGAGCATCTGGCGCATGGTTCCGCTCCCGAAGGGGATTTCAAACACCCCAAACCAGTTGATCTGGCCGGAGAGGCTGAACATTTTCGAGCCCTTTTCCGGCTGCTCCTTCGGGTTGAGGTTGCACCACCAGGTGGCCCCATGCGCGAGGATAAGCGGCGCGTTCGCGTACGACTCGACGTTGTTCACATTCGTCGGCTTGTTCCAGAGCCCAGCCTGCGCGGGGAAGGGTGGCTTGATCCGCGGCATCCCGCGGTAGCCATCGACCGAGTTGATCAGCCCGGTCTCGTCGCCGCAGACGTAGCTGCCGGCGCCCTTGAAGACGATGATGTCGAAGTCCCAGCCGAGACCAAGGATGTTGGCGCCGAGCAGGCCCTTCTCGCGCGCCTGCTCGACGGCGATGCGCATCCGCTCAACGGCCAGGGGGTATTCGTAGCGGATATAGATGTAGGCCTCGCGCGCGCCGGTGGCGCGGGAAGCGATCAGCAGCCCTTCGACGATGAGGTGCGGGTCGCTCTCCATGACGGTGCGGTTCACCCATGCGCCGGGGTCACCTTCATCCGCGTTGCAGACGAGGTACTTCGGCGCGGCCGTCGCCGTGCGCAGGAAGTCCCACTTGCGGCCCACCGGGAAGTTCGCGCCGCCGCGTCCGCCCACGCCCGAGTCGAGCATCTCCTTGATAATCGCTTCGTCAGTGAGGTCGAGCGCCTTGCTCAGGCCGTCGTAGCCGCCGAGGGCGATGTAGTGGTCGATGTTTTCCGGGTCGATGGCGCCCATCTTCGCCATCAGGCGGCGAGTCTGGCCGCGCATGAACGGATGGTCAGCGAGGAGGCCGATCTCCGGCGTCGGGTTGCCTTCGACGACGCCGAGCGCCAGCTCCGGCAGGTCCCGGCCTTCGACCACGCAGGCTTCGAGCAATTCATCGACCCGGTCGGGCGTGACGTTCGCGTACAGCACCGTGCGCGTACCGGCCGCGGAACGGACGGCGATGCACGGCTCCATCCAGTTGAACCCCCACGAGCCGGTGCGGTTGACGACCGCATTCAGCCTTCGGGATTCGATTGCCGTGCTGAGGGCGTCGAAGGTCTCCTGCGCGCCGCGTGCCAGCGAAGACGTGTCGAGCGTGACGTTGAGGTGGACCCTACCGTCGTACTTGGCGGCGTCCCAGGCGTTTTTGGCGTCGGCGATAATGGAGACGAGCTGAATGTTCATGCTCCGGCCTTCACCTTGCGCGCGAGCTGAATAGCGGACGTCACCGTGAGTGGCCCAACCACCGTCCCGTTCACCCAGACCATTGGCGCCTCATGGCAGGTGCCGTTGCACTGGCCGGTGTGGAGCCCGTAGCCGTGGTCATCGCTGTGGCCGCCGAGCGGAAGTTCGAGCGTCTGCTGGAGGGCTTCACGGATGTGGTCGCCACCGAGCAGGCGGCAGGTCGGCCCGCTGCACCAGGAGATCTCGGTTCGTGGCGGGGGCGACGTTCGGAAGTCCGTGTAGAACGAAACGGCCCCGTAGATGAGCGCCGCGGTGGTGTTGAGCTGCCGCGCGACGACCTCAATCGCCGGGCGGGAGATGTAGCCGTAGCGCTCCTGCACTTTGTGCAGGGCGGGCATCACGTGGCCCTTACCCGGCTCGAACTCGCGGACGAGATCGCGCAATTCCTGGACGGTTGGCTCAGCCTGCATGAGCCCATCCTCGCTTGTGAAAGGTGCCACGAATGGTAGAGGGGGGAGGCGTTAGACGTTAG
>JANXYE010000002.1 GCA_025350285.1 Chloroflexota bacterium | reverse complement strand
AGTGTCAGCCTTCTCGCGAATCGAGGCCTTTTCGGCCCTTAGGTGAGGTCGATCACGAACCGTCATGCGGCGATTCCCACTAAACAGTCAGGCTCCTAGCCGCGAGTGGGGAACGAGCGGTTCGTTCACGCCCGTGCCACGCCCGACCGACGCAAAAATCTGACGGCCACCCGCGCTGAGATATTTCAGAGCAGTGGGGAGACGGTGAGGCTAGGCCGGCACGTCCACCACCAGCAGCGACGTCTCTTCGACCGCGTCGATCGCATCCACGACGCTCTCCAGGCTTGGCGTGCCCTTGAACCATCCCGTGAGCCCGTGGTGCTCCAGGTCAGATGGGACGATGAGCAGATCCGCGTGCTGCTTCGTTGCATAATCGGCGAGGTCCGACGCGCCATGGGACGACGGAAGCCACGCCCAGGTGTCTATCCCGAGCCCTCTTCCGCGCTCCACTTCGCGAGCGACCGACGCCCGCCCGGCCTTTTCGAGTTCAGCCGGCCCAAGCCTGTTGCCGTACAGCTCCTCAGCCCCTTCGCCCGACCACCACGAGGGCAGTGGCTCCCCAAGCCGGGTAGCGGCGTCGGCGTCGTAAAGGATGAGCCGAGCGCCGGACGATGTCGCCTCCGCCATCGCGCGGTCTCGCACGACATCGTAGCGGCCATCTTCTCCGACGTATGCGATAATGCAATGATGTTGCGCGGACATAGACAACTCCAGGCCGGAAAGGCCCCTCGAAGGTAGCAGGGAGCGGCTCGGCGTTGTGTAACCGCGGAGTTTGAAAACGTTGCGAAAGCGCGACAGCAACGCGCCGGCGGCCTGATCCACGGACGTCGCGGCCTGTGAAGTTCGGATCACCCGGCGGCGGCGTGTACCGCGAGGTTCGTCGCGAATCCGCCAACGGTCCGGCTGGCTGTGCGCGAGCTCGTCATAACAACGAGGCGCGGGTCTGAAGCCAAGGCTGCTCCGTCGCTGCGCAGTCTGTTCCAGAGGTCGTTGTCCTCTCCGCAGGTGATGGCCGAAAAGCCGCCCGCTGACTCGTAAGCGGAGGCCCTCACGCCGAGGTTCGCGCCGTGGACATGGCGATGAGAACCGCCGACGATACCAAGCCCGTACGATTCGCGGAACCTGGCCGCCAGGGAAGCCGAGCAAGCATCAAGTTCGACGATCCCGGCGACCGCGTCGATGCCCTCGTCGCCAAGCCGCCGTTGGCGCTCGATCCAATCAAGCGGAACGGTCGTGTCCGCGTCTGTGAAGGCGAGCCACAGCGCGGCCGGTGCGACGCCCGCGAATCGGTGCATGATCGACTCGCCGCCAAAGCGCCTGGCCGCGCCGACGTTCGGGCCATCACGGTGACGGAGGACGGCGCCGTCCTCCGGGAGTTCCCCTTTTGCCCGCAGCGCGGTCCCATCGCGGCTGCCATCATCGACGACGATTGTGTGGGTTCGAAGGGGCCCGAGGCGCCCTATCGCGCACCTCAGCGAGGCCAGGCAGGCGGTAATCCGTTCGGCTTCGTCGCGGGCGGGAATCACTATCCCGATGGCTTCAATCCGGCTCATAGCGCACCACCGTGAGGAGAAACTCGGGTTCTTCGTGCGAGACGAGGCAGCACGCCGACGGTAGCGCGCGCACGGCGGCATCCACGTCCGCCCCGCTTAGCGGCGAATCCGTGCCGCCGCGGTAGTTGACCGACACTACGTCGCCGCCCGCCGAGAGGCTCTCCCGCACCAACCGCATAGCCAGGTCGAGTCCTGATCGCGTCAGGTAGTAGCCCACTTCGCTGAGCACGATCAGGTCGAATGTCGCATGCGACGGCCAATCTTCCGGAATAGCGCCGGTTTGCACACGAACGGTCCGGTCCGCGCTGAAGCGCTTGCGGGCACAGTCGGCGACAGTCGGCACGACCTCCATACCGAGCACCTGATTCGCGCGCGTCGCCAATCGCTCGGTGAGCGCGCCGTTCGAGCAGCCTGGCTCGAAGGCATGGCGATAGCGTTCACGTGGGAGCGAGGCGAGCAGGACTTCCGCCTTACGCCGCTCGTAAGGCGATGCCTCGAAATCCCACGGGTCAGGGTTTCCGTCGTAGGCACGCTCGAAGTAAGCGTCTGGCAGCCTCAGGCTCGTTTCCACAATGCCTCCCTCGGTTCGCTGAACGGCGCGAGGAAGCCTTCGAAGAGCACCGGGCCGTCCTCCGGGCACGGGCCGACAGCCTGCAGCTGGCTCTGATAGCGATTCATCGCGCGGCGCTTCAGTTCGACTGTTCGGGCGTCGAGAGCGAGTTCGAGCGCGAACCCGCTGGCCGTCCTTTCACACACGCTGAATCGCGACCAGACCGCATACATCGCGAGCGGGACCGGGAGTTCGGCGCAGAGTTCGAGGGCGAGGGCGCCCGTGGCGTCGTGGTCAGGATGACCGTCGAACTCCAGTGGGGCGATGCAAACCGCGGCCTGCAAGAGCGCGCCCCGAAGACCGCCCCGTAACGGCTCCGTAGCCGCCCCGACTCCACCGTCCGG
>JANXYE010000666.1 GCA_025350285.1 Chloroflexota bacterium | reverse complement strand
CCTGAAGAAACGAAGTGGGGAACTCATGCGGCCGTTTCAGGAACTCACCGTCTGGCAGAAGGCGCATCTGGTGGTGCTCGATGTTTACTCCACGACGGCCCGATTCCCGAGTCACGAACAGTATGGCCTAATCAGCCAGATGCGGCGATCGGCGAGTTCCGTCCCGACGAACATTGCCGAAGGGTCTGTTTACGAATCTGGCTGGCAGTTCTACCGATACCTCGGCATGGCCCTCGCCTCCAGCACTGAGTTGGAGTATCAACTCATCCTCGCCCGCGACCTCAACTACATCCCAGCGGACGTGCACCGCCAGCTGGACAAGGACCTCGCAGAAGTCAAACGCATGCTCGTCGCATTCCGCAAGACGCAACGCCCATCCTCACCGACCAACTCGGGACCGCCGACTAAGAGCTAGCAGCTAACAGCTAGGAGCTTCCAATGAAACTTCTCCTCTCATGGCTTCGCGAATTCGTCGATGTCGAGATTCCTCCCGTCGAACTGAAGCGGCTGCTGCTGGATGCGACCGCGGAAGTGGAATCGTTCGAGGTGATAGGGGGCAACTGGGATCCGGCGCGTATCCGCGTGGCGGAAGTCGTTGGTGTTGAACCCCATCCGAACGCGGATCGCTTGCGGCTGGCGACCGTCGAGACGGGATCGGGCCGGCAACAGGTGGTCTGCGGAGCGCCGAACCTGGCCGTGGGCCAGAAGGTCGCCTTCGCGACCGAGGGCGCCGAGCTTTTCGATGGCCATACGGGTGAGCGCACGAAGCTGAAACTGCGTCCGATCCGCGGCGTCGAATCAGCGGGCATGGTGCTGAGCGAGCGCGAACTGGGCCTGAGCGACGAGCACGAAGGCATCCTCGTCCTGCCAGACGATGCGATGCCCGGGCGGCCGTTGGTGGAGCAACTCGGCGACGTGCTGTTCGACATATCGACCTGGGCGAACCGCGCCGACCTGCTCGGCGTGCTCGGTCTCGCGCGGGAGACGGCCGCGCTGACGGGCAAGGTCCTGCGCGAGCCGTCTCGATCGGTGCGTGGCGGCGGGCCGCCCATCGACTCGCTCTGCGAGGTGACCATCGAAGACCCGGAGTTCTGCCCGCGCTTCACGGCGGCCGTTATCCAGGGCGTGACCATCGGCCCTTCGCCCGAATGGATGCGGAAGCGGCTCATCGCGCACGGGATGCGGCCGATCAACAACGTCGTCGATATCACGAACTACGTGATGATCGAAACCGGGCAGCCCCTGCACGCATTCGACTACGACCTCGTTGGCGGCCATCACCTGATAGCGCGGCGGGCGAAGCCGGGCGAGAAGCTCGTCACGCTGGACGGCGTGGAACGCGAATTCGACGGTCAGATGATGCTCGTCTGCGATGGCAACGGGCCGGTCTCGGTGGCCGGCGTGATGGGCGGCGGGAACAGCGAAGTGAGCGCCGCGACGAAAAACGTGCTGCTCGAGGTGGCGACCTGGAACGGCGGGAACATCCGGCGCACCTCCCAGTACCTGAAACTGCGGAGCGAAGCCAGCCTGCGGTTCGAGAAGGGCATCGGTGCGGAGACCGCTATGTTCGCGCAGAAACGGGCCCTGCACCTGTTCGAGGAACTGACCGGGGGGACCGTCTCGACCGGGGTCGTCGATGCCTATCCCGGCAGGCGTCCGGCGCCCACGATCATCGTAAGCGAAGAGAAGATTGGCCGGGTGCTGGGCGTTCTTATCCCGCCGGACGAAGTGCGGCGCATCCTCACCGATCTCGGGTTCGTGTGCCACCATCTGCCGCCCGACCGCTACAGCGTGCAGCCGCCGTACTGGCGCCCGGATGTTTCGATCGCGGAGGACGTGATCGAGGACATCGGTCGCATCTACGGCTACGACAAGCTGCCCGGGACGATGCTCAAAGGCTCCTTGCCAGAGCCGGAGCCGCGCCCGCTGGAGGACCTGCGCGAGCGGGTGCTCGACACCGCCGTTTCGTTGGGCTTCCAGGAGATCATCACCTACACGCTGACCGAGACGAGCCTGCTGGAGCGGGTCGTCGGGCCGGAAGATACGCGCCGCCGGGGGCCGCTGAGCGTGGTCAACCCGGTCGCGGCCCGCCACAAGTACCTGCGCACGAGCCTGCGTGCCGGGCTACTGGAAACGTATGCGGCAAACCGGCACGCGCAGGAAGGCCCGCTGCGCCTGTTCGAGTGCGGGTTCGAATATCTGCCGACGGAGGCGGACCTCCCGCATGAACGCCCGGTGCTCTGCGGGCTGCTGGGCGGGGCGCATGAGGACCGCTGGGGGCGGGCAACCGGCGAGCGGATCGACTTCTTTGACGCGAAGGGCGCGGTCGAAGGGGTGCTCCGACACCTGGGCGTCCCTGCGAGCTACCGGCCGGAGACGGTCTTCGGGCTGCTGCCGGGACATACGGCGAGCGTCTACGCCGGTAAAGAGCAGATCGGCGTCGTCGCGCAGGTGCATCCAGAGACGGCGTCCCAGTTCGACATCAGCGAGCCGGTGTTCCTGGTCGAACTCTGGTTGGAAGATCTGGTACGCGCGTTGCCGGAGCGGCCGGACTACGCACCGCCGTCACGCTTCCCCGAGGTACGGCAGGACCTGGCCCTCCTCGTCGATGCGAACCTGCCGGCGGGCAAGCTGATCGATATCGTCAGGTCGCACCGATCGGGCGCCGTGCGCATCCGGGGCGAGGTGTTCGACGAATACAAGGGTAAGGGCGTGCCACAAGGGAAGAAGTCGCTAGCCCTGGCCGTCCGCTATCAGGCGGAGGACAGGACGCTAACGGACGAGGATGTGGCGCGTATCCAGGGCGGGCTGCTCAAGCGGTTGGAGAAAGAACTGGGCGCCTCGCTGCGCACGGGATAGCGGGCGTCTACCAGATCACCTCGACTCCGTAGCGTCCCAGTTTCTTGTCGCTGCTTACGATCGGAAGGCCTTCGACGAGGGCCTGCGCGACCAACATGCGGTCGAACGGGTCTTTGTGATCGGTGAAGACCGGCAGGTGTTCGATTCGGCGCGCGTGAGGGAGGGTGACAGGAAGCACATCGAGGCCAAGGTTGCGGATGACCCGATCGAGATAGGCCTCCAAACCAGAATCGAGCCGCAGCTTCCCAGAGGCGATCTTTATTCCGAGCTCCCACGGCGTCACAACGCTCAGAAAACCTTGGTTGGAACGGTCACGGAGCACCTCCAGTGCGCGCGGCGAAAGCAGCTCTGGGGTTGAACTCGACCAGAGAGCGGACTGGCTATCGAGGAGATATCTCATCGTCGCCCTCGGACGTCAGAGGGGCGTCATACCACAGCGCGAGATCCTCTTCGCTCATCGGGTCATCCCAACCGGGCAGGAAGTGGACTAGGCCGCGCTCGGTCCCCAACCGGATCTCCCGCCGGGGAGGCGCCTGCTCGACCGCGACCAGCCGCGCGACCGGCTTGCCCGCCCGCGCGATGACACCTCTTCGCCCGCCTCCACCTGCGCGAGGAGCTTCGACAGGTTCGCCTTTGCTTCCTGCGTATTCACGACGGTCATCGACTCAGCTTAGCCGTAGCCA
>JANXYE010000584.1 GCA_025350285.1 Chloroflexota bacterium | reverse complement strand
GGTCTCTGGCGGGCGCGGCGGTTCGATGCACCTGTACGACACGAGTATCGGCTTCCTCGGCGGCTACGCTATCGTCGGCGCCCACCTCCCGCTCGCCGTCGGCATGGGCCTGGCCACGAAGATGCGCAAGGAAGACACCGTCATCATGTGCATCTTCGGCGACGGCAGCGTCGGCGAAGGCGAGTTCCACGAGGCCCTGAACCTCGCCGTCCTCTGGAAGACGCCCGTTGTGTTCTTCTGCGAGAACAATCTCTACGGCATGGGTGTGCCATTCGCCGAGTCGCTTTCCACGGAGATCCCGAAGCTCGCGGCCGCCTACAACATGCCTGCCACGAGCGTGGACGGCATGGATGTCCTGGACGTCCACCGCGAAGCGCGCCGGGCGGTCGATTACTGCCGGAGTGGGCTCGGCCCGTATTTCATCGAAGCGAAGACTTACCGCTATCGCGGGCACTCCATGGCGGACCCCGAACTCTACCGGATCAAGGACGAGGTCGAACGGGCGCGCATGCGCGATTGCATCGTCCGGCTCCACCACCACATGGAGGACCTCGGGCTTATCGACGACGCCGGCTTCGCCGAACTGGAATCCCGCATCGAGGCGGCGGTGGATGGGGCTGTCGCGTTCGCCGAGGCGAGCCCCGAGCCGACCCTCGACACCCTCTATCAGTACGTCACCAAGGAGCCCGCGAATGGCTGAAATGCGCTACCGCGAGGCCCTCCGCGAGGCCCTTCGGGAAGAACTCATCCGCGACGATCGGGTCTTTCTGATGGGCGAAGACATCGGCGCCTACGGCGGCTCGTACGCAGTAACCACGGGGCTGCTCGAAGAGTTTGGGCCCGAGCGCGTGCGCGACACGCCGATCGCCGAATCCGGCATCATCGGTGCGGGTATCGGCGCGGCAATGGGTGGCATGCGGCCAATGGTCGAACTCATGACCATCAACTTCAGCTTCCTCGCGCTGGACCAGATCGTAAACAGTGCGGCAAAGCTCTACTACATGTCCCACGGCCAGATCAACGTCCCGATGGTCGTGCGCATGGCGAGCGGCGGCGGCAGCCAGCTCGCGGCCACACACAGCCACAGCCTGGAAGGGATGTACGCTCATTTCCCCGGACTCAAAGTCGTTTGCCCGTCCAATCCGGCCGATGCCAAGGGCTTGCTCAAACGTGCCTTCCGCGACGAAAACACCGTCATCTTCATCGAGCACACATCGCTCTACGGGATCAAGGGCGAAGTGCCGGATGACCCCGACTTCATCATCGAATTCGGGAAAGCGAACGTCGTTCGCGAGGGCACAGACGTGACGCTCATCGGCTACAGCGGAAGCGTCTGGCAGGCCTCCCGCGCCGCCACGATGCTCGAAGAGCAGGAGGGTATCAGCGCCGAGGTCATCGACCTGCGCACGCTCAGCCCGCTCGATATCGAGACCGTCATTCGTTCGGTGAAAAAGACCAACCGGGCGGTCATCGTCGAAGACGACTGGAAGTTTGGCGGCTTCGGCGGCGAACTCAGCGCCCAGATCATGGAGCGTGCCTTCGATTGGTTGGACGCCCCGGTCGCGCGGGTGAGCGGCAAGGATGTGCCGCTGCCTTACAACCGCAATCTCGAATTCGCCGCGCTGCCGTCCGAAGAGGATGTCGTCGAGGCTGTCCTCGCTATGCTTTAATCAGGAGGCGGCGTCCGGCATCCGCCAGCGCCTGTCACCCAGCGCGGCCCACGGGAGTGTGCAGATGGCATTCGAAGTAACCATGCCCCAGATGGGCGCCGATATGACCGAGGGCACGCTCGTGCGCTGGGTCAAGCAGGTTGGTGACCAGGTGAATCGGGGCGAGATCATCGCCGAAATCGAGACGGACAAGGCGACCGTCGAACTCGAAGCGTTCGAATCAGGAGTCCTCCAGAAGCACGTCGTCGCCGAGGGCGAAACCGTGCCGGTTGGCCAGGTCATCGCCCTTCTCGGAGCGGCCGGTGAGGCGGCCCCGGCCGAGGAAGCGCCCCGCCTGCCGAGGCCCGAGGTGCGCGAGCGCAAGATCGACCCCGCGGCGAAGGAGGCGGCGAAGCCCGCCGCGGCAACAGACCACAGCCAGACGGCCGAGGGCCGCGCGCGCATTTCTCCGATTGCCAGGCGCATCGCGCACGACGCGGGCATCGATCCGGAGACGCTGACGGGCACTGGGCCCGATGGCCGCATCCTTCGGCGCGACGTTGAAGAAGCCGCCCGCGGAGCAAAGCCCGCCACCGAGCCGGCGCCTACGGCCGCGGCCTCGCCCCCGCGGGCGCCCGCACCTGCCGCCTCGCCCGCGGCCGCGTCCACCGCGCCGGCCGAAGGCACCCAGCCGCTCAGCAAGATGCGCCAGGCCATCGCTCGCCGTATGTCGCGTTCAAAGCAGAGCGCGCCGCACTACTACCTCACGCTCGACGTGGACATGACCGACGCGATGGCCTTCCGCGAGCGGATCAATGCCGCCGCCACGGAAGCCCAACGGGTCAGCGTGAACGACCTCATCGTCAAGGCGTGCGCGCTTGCCATCGCTCGGCACCCCAAGTTCAACGACGAATACACGGACTCCGGACTTCGCCACCACACCCAGATCAACATCGACATCGGGATCGCCTTGGACGAAGGTCTTATCGCCCCGGCGATCCTCGATTGCGGCGGCAAGACGTTGGGGCGTATCGCCGAGCAGTCCAAGGACCTCGTCGCTCGCGCCAAGAGCGGGCACCTGCGCGCGGATGAGTACGCGGCCGGTACCTTCACCATCACGAACCTCGGCGCCTACGGTGTAGAGACGCTGATCGGGATCATCAATCCGCCCCAGGCCGCTATCCTCGGCGTTGGCTCGGTCATGCCCCAGCCGGCCGTGCGAGAGGGGCAGATCGTGATCCGCCAACTGATGAAGGTTGCCCTGAGCGCGGACCACCGCGTCAGCGATGGCGCGGAAGGCGCGCGCTTCATCAAGGAGATCCAGGGCCTCCTCGAGAACCCCGTGAGTCTCGCGCTCTGATTGGCCGCGGCGCCTGGGCTTGCCAGCGGCCCCAGGTTCGGGCACGACTGCGGCGGCCGGCCCGGTATAATGGTGGGATGGCCGCAACCGCCGAGCTGATCCTTGCGAACCGCTCATACCTCGACCACGACAGTCCGCCGGGCGATGGCGAACCGCCGCCACCGGCCAGCGGTGGACTGCTCGCCGCCGTCCGCCCGGCTATTCAGCCGTGGGACGGCGCGGGTACCACCTGGATCGGTGCGGGGCGCGGCTGTTTCGACACCGCCTTCGCCGACGAGCAGGGCATCGAGCTTATCGACACGCAGGCGGGGCCACTTCGGCACCGCCGCCTCTTTTTCGACGATCCTACCTGGGCGGGCCACTACGCCGATGTCGCGAACGGTTTTCTTTGGCCGCTCCTCCATCTCGTGCGGGTACCCCTCCCGGAGGCGGCTATCTGTTACCCAAGGCCGTCCATCCCCACGGACGAAGCGTGGGATGCGTTCGTTTCCGTGAATCGCGCCTTCGCGGATGCCGCCCTTCGCCAATCTGGCTCGACCTGCTGGGTCCACGACTACCAGCTCGCCCTCGCGCCGGCCTTCCTTCGCTCAGGCGGCTTCAGCGGGCGAACGGGGTTCTTCCTGCACACACCCTTCCCGGACCTGACGGTTGCCCGGCGCTATCTCGACGCGCGTGGGGAACGCTTCCTCGCGGCGTGCGTGAGCGGCATGCTCGAGGCTGGACTCATCGGCTTCCAGAGCCGGGCCGACGTTCAACGCTTCGCGGCGGCGGCGACGGAACTCCGCGGCGCGCGTCCGGCCGCGGATGGCCTCCTGTATGAGGGCCGCACGGTGTTCCTCGGTGCTTACCCGGTTGGCGTCGATGCCGCCGAAGTCGCGGCCGCGGTGGCCACTGGCGCCGTCCCGGCAACGGTTGAATCGGCACGTGCCTCCGCCATGCCATTCGTCGTTGGGCTCGAACGTTGCGATTTCACGAAAGGCATCCCGGAGAGGCTGGCGGCCGTGACGCGTGCGTTCGAAACAGGCGAGCGATTCGCTTACGCCGGCATCGCCGCGCCTACGCGGGAAGGCGTACCCGGGTATGCGGCGCTCAACCTGGCGGTGGC
>JANXYE010000573.1 GCA_025350285.1 Chloroflexota bacterium | reverse complement strand
ATGTCCGGGTGATCGACGCGCAGGATGCCCATGTTCGCGCCGCGCCGCGTGCCGCCCTGCTTGATCGCCTCGGTCGCCGAATCGAACACCTTCATGAACGAGACCGGCCCGCTGGCGATGCCCATGGTCGAAAGCACCCGGTCGTTCGCCGGCCGCAGGCGCGAGAACGAGAACCCCGTGCCGCCGCCGGACTTGTGGATCACGGCCGTGTTCTTGATCGCCTCGAAGATGCCATCGATCGAATCCGGCACCGGCAGGACGAAGCAGGCGGAGAGCTGCTGCAGGTCGCGCCCCGCGTTCACGAGCGTCGGCGAGTTCGGCAGGAAGTCCAGCGAGGAGATGGTCTCGTAGAAGAACCGCTCGGCCGCCGCGCGATCCTGTTCGCCGCCGCCGCAGCGGATTTCCGCCTGCGCCAGGTTATGCGCCACCCGCCGGAAGCACTCGTCGGGCGTCTCAATCGAGTCCCCCTGGTCGTTACGCGCCGTAATCCGGCGGTCCATCACCACTTTCGCGTTGTGCGAAAGCGGGGCTGGGCGGTAGTCGTCGAAACTGGCGCTGGTTTCTTCTGCGATGAACGTGACCATGGCTGCTCTCCTGCGGGGATAGGGGTTGCGGATCCTCCGGGAGGATCAGTTTACGAACAATCGTTCTAGATGAACAGGGGGTCTTTATGTCCCGGGTGGCCCGCTCGGCACCGGGACCTCGCGGCTGCGTTTGAGCACCGCCAACCGTCTGGCGCGAAACGCCTGGACCACGGGGACGTACGACATCTTCGTGCTCATCGCAGCGCCCCGGCATGGGCGACGTGCAGACTCGCGACATCCTGGAGGATCATCGGCCGCCGGTCGGTTTCGGCCGGAAGACTGAGCTGTAACGACCGGGGGGCTGGCTCCGGCGCGTTCTCCAGGGCGAGCACGGCCTCCTTCAACGTCTCGAAGTCGGCGAAACTCCGGTAGACGGACGCGAAGCGGATGTAGGCGATGTGGTCGAGCGCCCGCAGCGCGTCCATCGCCAGTTCGCCGATGTGGTGCGAAGCGACCTCGGCCCGGCCGTCGCCCACCCGCGCCTCGATGTCCGCGACGATGTACTCGAGTTGCGTGACGGAGATTTCCCGCTTCGAACAGGCTACTCGCAGGCCGCCAAGCAGCTTCTCGCGGTTGAACGGCTCCCGCCGCCCGTCTTTCTTGACCACCTGCACGGTCGCGAGCTGGACCGATTCGAAGGTGGTGAAACGTTCGCCACAGGAGATGCACGAGCGCCGCCGGCGAATGCCTTCATCGGCCGTGCGCGAGTCGGTCACGCGGGAGTCGCGGAAGTTGCAGTAGGGACAGCGCACGGGTTGCATCCTCGATAGGAATTGATAACGCGGTTAAGCGGCTTGACGGAGAATACGCTCGCGAAAACGAGCCGTCAACACCAAATATGGTAGTCGCGTAGGCCGGTGATCAATATCTGGTAGCGGGGCCTGCCGGCTGGTGGCCGCGAGCACCGTCACGCCGAAGGCTCCTTCGGCTGTCCGTCAGCCGCGCACTTCACGCCCAAGGCGCAGGCTGGAGGGCGCCTGCCCACCCTGGCGGATGAACTCCAGGTCCAGATGAATATCGCCCAGGATTCGTTGAACCTCGGGGTCATCCCGGCCGGGCTCGGCCCGCAGTTCGTTGAAGCGCGAGGCGAACTCGGCCGCCCGGCGGGTCCGCTCGGGCTCTTCAAGCTTGCCGGCGGCGATCGCCCGGCCCGCCTCAACCATGTCGTTGTGCAGGGATTGTGCGCGGTCCCGCGCCGCCGGAGGCCCGCCCGCCGCCTCGAGCAGGAGGAAAATGAGATAGCGCCGGGCGACCTGCGCCACATCGTTGTGCTGGGCGCGTTCGGCCGCCGGCGCCGCCTCGATCCGCGCGACCAACCCTTGCAGCTGGCGATCCAGCTCCTGGGCACGGGTCAGCCGCGCGGCGTTGGGGGCGTCCGAAGCCAGCTTCTCTTTCGAAAGGCGGTGCGCCTCGTCCCGGAGATCGGTCAGCGTCTTCGCCAGACCATCCGTGTTCATGTCAGCTCTCCTTCTCTGGCCCGCCTCAGGCGATTTGCGTGTCGCCGCCCTCCGGGGCGTCTGGGCCGGTGAAGGCGCCGATGCCAAGGATGGCCCGCAGGCGAGCCTGCTTCGCGTCGCTCCAGAGCTCCTTGACGCGCGGCGAGATCGCCGCCCAGATATCGAGCTTTTCGGCTTCACCGGAGGACGCGACGATCCGTTCGATGATATCGAGGTCGTTCGCGCTCACCCACCATCCGTCGAGGAGCGTATTGATCGAAGCGATCTTCTGCGTGACCGATGGCGGTACCAGCATCGCGATCGCGGCGGTATAGCCG
>JANXYE010000537.1 GCA_025350285.1 Chloroflexota bacterium | reverse complement strand
CCCGCCCAGTACTTGTCCCGGATCACGAACTTCTGGAGCTTGCCGGTCGCCGTGCGGGGGAGGGCGTCCACGAAGTCGATACTCGTCGGCGCCTTGAAGTGGGCGAGGTGCTGGCGGCTGAACGCGATGATCTCCTGCTCAGTTGCCACCATGCCCGCACGCAGCACGACCAGCGCCTTGGGCGTCTCGCCCCACTTTTCGCTCGGCACGCCGATGACCGCGCATTCGAGTACCGCCGGGTGTTTATAAAGCGCGTCTTCAATCTCCGGTGAAGAGATGTTCTCGCCCCCCGAGATGATCACGTCCTTCTTCCGGTCGACGATGTTGACGTTCGCAAACTCGTCCCAAACGGCGAGGTCGCCCGTGTGGAAGTAGCCGTCGTAGATCGCCTTCGCCGTCTCTTCTGGCTGCTCCCAGTAACCCTTGAGCACCATGTTGCCGCGCACGCAGATCTCGCCGACCGTCTCGTTGTCCATCGGTACCGGATGGCCGTGCTCATCGACAACCTGGATATCGGCGCCGATGCACTCGACGCCCGCATGGGAGCGCCGTGAGTAGTCCTGGCCGTTCGGATCGTGAAAGTCGGCGACCGAGATCGTGATCAGGGGCGCCGTCTCCGTGAGCCCGTAGATCTGCATGAACTCCCAGCCAAGTTCCTTTTCCAGGCGTTCAATGAATGCCGCTGGCGGCGGGGCGCCCGCCACCGTGAAACGCGGCTTCGTCGTGATCGTGTGCTTCGCCTTGTCCGTGTAGTTCAGGATCACGCTCAGGACGGCGGGCGCCATGCATGCGAACGTGATCTTCTCGTTTTCGAGCAGGTTGTAGATGTCCGCTCCAACAATCGCGCGGAGGACGACGTGCGTCCCCCCGACGGCGGTCAGAGCGTAGGAGCCGCCCCAACCGTTGCAGTGGAACATCGGCAAGGTCCACATCTCGATGTCTTCGTGCCGCAGGCGCAGGTGAACGATGAAGTCGTACGCGTTGATATAACAGTTCCGCTGCGTCAGCATCACGCCCTTGGGCCGCGCCGTCGTACCAGAGGTGTAGTTAATCGACAACACGTCGTTCTCATCGATCTCAACCGCCGGCGTGGGGCCCGCAGGCTCGTCCGCGACGAGCGCGTCCCAGTCGATCCATCCATCTGGCGTGATTTTGTCCGGCCGCGGATCAGCGGCGACCCAGTGCTCGACGGTCTTCAGGTTCGGCCGGATACCATCGACGACGGCCGTGTACTCATAGTCAACAAGCACGGCCGTCACGCCCGCGTGGTTGATGATGTACTCGTGATCGGCCGCCACCAGCCGGTAGTTGAGCGGGACGAGGATAGCGCCGATCTGGCTCGTGCTGAAGAAGCTCTCCATGAAATAATGCGAGTTCGGGCTGAGGATGCAGACGCGATCGCCCTTGCGTATGCCGAGCTTCAGCAGCGCGTGCGCGTGTTGATTCACCCGCTCCTGGAATTGGCGGTACGTGAAACGGTCGGGACCATCGACGATCGCGGTTTTCGTCGGGTACAGCTTCGCCGCGCGGCGAAGGAAATCGTTGATGAGCAGCGGGACTTCCACTGGCGTCTCCCGGGGTTGGTGTGCGGCGATGATACCCCAGTGCCGCGCGGCGCGGGAGAATCGTGGGCGCCGCGAAATGCACGGAGAGCCTGTTCCCGTGCCACGATTTTTGCGCTAGACTTCGGTTGCCTACCGATCGGTAAACTCAGGAGTGTCACATGTCCACCGCAACCGCCCTCGCCCCGGAACTCGTGAATCTTGGCGACGAATTAATGTTCGAGCGGGGCGAATCGCACGCCGCGTTCAAGCTGCTCCGCAAGCACGACCCTATCCACTGGAACCCGGGGAATGCGGAGGTGAAGGGCTGGTGGGACATCACCCGCTACGAAGACGTGCTTTACGTCTCGCGCAACCACAACACCTTCAGCTCGGAAGGCGGAATCGTGATGTTCGAGCCGCGCGACGAAGCGCAGGCGCTCGTGGCAGCCAACGGCAACGGCAAGATGCTCATTACGATGGATGCGCCTCGCCACGTCCGTCTCCGGCGGCTGGTGAACAAGGGCTTCACGCCGCGCGCGGTGCACTTGATGGAGCCGCACATCCGCGGCATCGTGCGCGAGATTCTCGATGACCTCGCGCCCAAGGGCCGCGTGGATTTCGTGATCGAAGCGTCTTCCTTGCTCCCGCTCGCCGTCATCTGCGAAATGATGGGCGTGCCCAAGTCCGACTGGAAGCTGATGTTCGAACTCACGAACAAGGTCCTCGGCAGCGGCGACCCCGAGTACCAGACCGATGCCCCCGAGGAACTGCGCGGCACCAACGAAGGCGCCGCTATCGCCAACAACATGGGCACCATGCAGATGTTTGGCTACTTTGCCCAGGCGCTCCAGGCGTGCCGCGCCGATCGCAAAGAGGGCCTGATCTCGGTGCTCTGTGGGTCCGAGGTCGATGGCGGCGCGCTCAACGACGAGGACATCCTCTGGTTCTGCTTCCTTCTCATCCTCGCCGGCAACGAAACGACGAGAAACGCCATTTCTGGTGGCCTGATGACCCTCTGCCAGCACCCGGACCAGTTGGCGCAGCTCCAGGCGGACATGTCGCTGCTCCCCACGGCCATTGAAGAGATCTTGCGCTGGGTCTCTCCCGTCGTACACATGGCCCGCGTGGCGAACTGCGATACGGAGATTCGCGGCACGAAGATAGCGAAGGGCGAGCGGGTCGTGATGTGGTATCCATCGGCCAATCGCGACGAAAGCATGTTCGCCAACCCCGACGTGTTCGACATTACGCGGACGCCGAACGAGCACATCGCGTTTGGCATCGGCGAACACTTCTGCCTCGGCTCCGGCTTCGCCCGAATGGAGCTCAAGGTGATGTTCGAAGAACTCTTCGCCCGCTTCCCCGACATCCACCTGGACGGCCCGGTCGAGCGCCTGCGATCGACCTTCATCGGCGGCATCAAGCACCTGCCCGTCGCCTACACCCCCGCCTGAGCGCTGGCGCGCTCCGAACGAACAAACGGCCCGCTCCTTTCGGTGCGGGCCGTTCTCATTTCTCGGAGACCTGGCGTTTAGCCGACTGGCGCCATTTCGCGACGGCCGATCTCGCTCACCGGCGTGGCGCCTGGCAGTTGGATAAGTTCCAGGTAGGCATCGTGGAAGAGCACGTAGGAAACGTCGCCCGTGTCGGGGAAGACCTCGCGGTGGTGGGCCTTTACGAACGCCTTGCGCGGGCTGCCGAGGCGGAAGTGCGAGTAGCCCACCTGCTGGAAGATATCATCGGTCCAGCGCGGCGAGAGCGTCTGGCCCACGTAGGGCGTCAGCAGCCCGATGGTGATCGGGTTCGAGAGCCGCGTCATCAGCGTGACCTCGCCGATGCCGTGGAAATCGTGCTTGCCGCCATCGCGGTCCACAAGGTCCATCTCGACAGCGTAGCCGCGCACCGTTTCGACGAGCTTCGCCGGGTCGGTCCAGATAAAGATGGCATGGTTCGCGACGTGGGTGTCCGGAACCTCCCCCAGCTCATACCTCTGAGCGTCCGGACCCATAATCAGCAGCGAACGATTCTCGCCCGCAAGGAACGCCGCCTCATCCCCTTCGGGACCGATCGGCCGGGCAAGGTCTTCCGCCAGCATCCGACGGTAGACGGCCCGTACGTCCCGGTGCACGACGCGGAAAATCACATCCGCGACACGCGGACGGCCGGTGGGCGGCGTAAACCGGCCTGTGTAGGACGTAAAGCTGTCCTTCTCGAAGTAGTCGAGGTCGCCGATCTGGCCACGGCGGTAGATGTACTGGCGGCCGAGCGGACCGTAGAAGTTCTGGACGTAGCATTCCGCGCCGAGGAGCTTGAGGAAGCGGTCGGTCCGCTCCAGCATGCCCGTGAAGGGCACCTCACGCGGATCGACGCCCTCCGGTGGCGCCTGCTCGTACAGGGTGGTTCCGAAGTGGGGGATGCCGGGCGTGGCCATATGTGACTCCGTAGCTGTTGGACGATCGTCCAGTTTACGCCGGGAGTCTAGCATATCGCTGCGGCTTGTCGCGCCACCCCATCCTGGCTTCCCGCTGGTCGGTGTATCGCTCGTCATTGCCCGTTCTCCTTTCTGCAGCACTTTACGGTGACTGCGACGAGACTGGCCTTCTCATCCCGCCCTGGTGTAAAAAGTGCTCACGACTGTTTGTCCTGGCACCTTGGTCTAAGGAGCGTTCATGCCCGAGAACGACTACGACGTGATTGTCATTGGCTCTGGGGCGGCGGGGCTCGCGGCTTCCGTTATGGCTCACGAGGGCGGCGCCCGCGTGCTCATCGTTGAGGCCGACGGCATCGTCGGAGGGTCGTCGCGCCTGTCGGGCGGGCACTTTTATGCGGCCGGCACGAGCATCCAGCGCGCGTCGGGCGTGCTCGACGACACCCCGGACGCGATGTACAGCTACTTCCTCACGCTCAACCAGTGGAAGGTCGAACCGGGCGTCGTCCGCCGCTACTGCGACTACGCCACG
>JANXYE010000521.1 GCA_025350285.1 Chloroflexota bacterium | reverse complement strand
GTGAGGCCCCGGTCTACCGCGAGCCGCGCTACGGCGCCTACGTCCTCAGCCGCTTCGCCGATGTCTACGGCGCCCTGCGTGATCATGGCACGTTCTCGTCCGCTCTCGGTGTCTCTCCGCGACAGACCGGCGGGATGGGCGCGAATACGACAATCGTCACGAGTGACCCACCCCGCCATACGCACCTGCGGCAGCTTGTTAACCGCGCTTTCACGCCACGCACGGTTGCCGCCCTGCGCCCGCGCATCGAAGAGGCAGTCGGCGGCCTGCTGGACGACCTCTCCGGCGATGCGTCTTTCGACTTCGTCCAGCGGCTCTCCTACCCGCTCCCCGTGATCGTCATCGCCGAACTGCTTGGCATCCCGCCGGACGACCGGGAGAAGTTCAAGCGCTGGTCCGACGCGCTCGTCGGCACGTTCGACAGCGACGAACCGGCGGGCTTCATGGCCGACGTGGCGGAGATGTTCCCGTACTTCATGACCGCCTACGCCGAGCGCCGGCTGAGCCCCCGCGACGATCTCCTTTCCGCCCTCACGCAGGCCGAGATCGCTGGCGAAAAGCTGAACGACATGGAACTCCTCTCGTTCGCCATCATTCTGCTCGTTGCTGGCAACGAAACGACGACGAACCTGCTCGGCAACCTCCTCAACGTGCTCGCCGACCGCCCGGATCTCTGGGCCCAGCTGCGCACGGATCGCGCCCTGATCGGCCCCGCTATCGAAGAGCTCCTGCGCTTCGACAGTCCCGTTCAGGTGCTCGGCCGCGGGACGACGACGGATGTCGAACTCCACGGCGTCAGGATCCCGGCCGGCTCACGGGTGCTCGTGGCCTTTGGCAGCGCCAACCGCGACGACGACGAATGGCCGGCGGCGTCCAGCTTCCGTCTCGACCGTAACCTCTCGCGGCACGTCGCTTTCGGGCACGGAATCCATTACTGCCTGGGCGCCCCGCTCGCCCGCCTCGAAGCCGAGGTCGCGATGAACGCCCTTCTCGACCGCTACCAGGAAATCGGGCGCGGCCCCGGCTCCGCCCAACGGCTCCACTCGACGGTCATCCGCGGCTTCGAACACCTGCCGCTGGCGTAGGCGCCCACCCCGCCCGTCTGCTCTGAACCTACCTCCGCAGAGAGGTTTGCCGCCTCGATCTCCACCTCTGTCCCCGCTGGGAAGACGAGGAGCCGGGGCTGAGCGGTGTGGGCGTCAGATTTGTGCGGCCGCTGAGGCGTGGCACGTGCGTGAACGAACCGCTCGTTATAACGCGCGGCTAGGATTGCCGCGTGCGTGTCTCTTGACTCGCGATGCCAATCCTAGCCGCGACGGATACGGAGCGGTTCAGTCTCCAGTGAGCGCGCGCGGGGAGCCGAGACGCGCTCGAACGGAGTTGCCTGCCCTTGTGCAAGAATCTGACGGCCACGCGCCTGGGGGCTCCTCCTTACGGCCATCGAGTCCTTTCGCTATGCTGCCCGCCTGGAGGTGGCAGATGCCTGTCGTCCTTGTCCATGGAAACCCGGAAACCGACGCGATCTGGGACGCGCTGCGGGCCGAACTCGGCCGCGACGACGTGATCGCGCTCTCCCCGCCCGGCTTTGGCGCGCCCGTCCCCGAAGGCTTCGTCGCCACAAGCGATGGCTACCTCGCCTGGCTCGAAGCGGAGCTGGCGCGTATCCCGGGCCCGATCGACCTCGTCGGGCACGATTGGGGCGGCGGACACGTGGCCCGCGTCGCCATCAGCCGCCCTGATCTCATCCGCTCCTGGGTGACGGACATCGCTGGCTGTTTCGACCCCGCCTACGTCTGGCACGACTTCGCCCAGGTCTGGCAGACGCCGGAAGCGGGCGAGACGGCGATCGCCGGGATGCTGGCCGCACCGATGGCGGACCGTGTGGCCCAGTACACCGGCCTCGGCATGAGCCCGGAGGTGGCGAAGTCCGTCGCTGAAGCCACGAACGAGGACATGGGCCGCTGCATCCTCACGCTCTACCGCTCGGCGGGGCAGCCGGCGATGGAGGAGCTGGGCGCTTCCCTGCCCCAGGCCGCCGTCCGCCCCGGGCTCGTCATCATCGCGACCGAGGACCACTTCACCGGTGGCGAGCTGCTCGCCCGCCGCTCGGCCGAGCGCGCCGGGGCGAAGGTCGCCATGCTCCCCGGCCTCGGCCACTGGTGGATGTGCCAGGACCCGAAAGCTGGGGCGGCGGTGCTGAAGGAGTTCTTCGCCACGCTGTAGGCCCGCTGATCATTGGCCGCCGCGGTGGCGACCGCGCGATCTCGCGTGTGGGGGCGTGGTACTCTACGCAGATGGTGATCGCGGGACGCAAGGCTGGAGCGGTTGTAACGCGGCCGTGAACGGCGAGTCCCGGGGCGCTCGCTCGTGCCTTGGCCCACATCGACCGGCTTGTGCGCGCCGCCCCCAAATCGTTGACTGAGCACACGGCTCATCGCCCGGGCCACCACACAATTAACCGACGCTTCGTAGTTA
>JANXYE010000515.1 GCA_025350285.1 Chloroflexota bacterium | reverse complement strand
CTTTCGGCGTAGGGGGTGCCGCAGCCGAGGGCAAGCTCTTTGTCGGCTTCATCTCAGAAGACCCGGAAGTCGTTGCGGAGCTTGTCCGCGCGCTTACCAGCGTGTCGGGTCTTGGTGCGGGGGAGTTGGAGGGGTACCGGGTGCGCCGGGAAGACTCTAAGGCGCTCGGAGCGAAAACGGCGGCGGCGCCCGTCGCGACCGCATCGTGGGTACCTGCGAATGAGCCCGCTCCCAAAGTCGATCGGATGGCGGAATCGGTCATCGCGGCGGTAGGCGAATTGACGCCCCTCGCGACCGGGGCGGCCAGAGGGGCGGTCGTCGTACCCGTTGGCCGCGGCGATTCTCGCGCCGCCCTGCACCTCGCCATCGCAGTCGCAAAGGCAGAAGACCGTGCGCTGGTTCTGGTGGAACGGAGCGGTGAAGGCCTGTTCTCCCGTCCCTATGGCGATCTGCGGGGCGACGATGACCTGCGGCCGCGCAAAGACGAACTGTTTGACGCCGCTCTCGCCCGCCGCGAAGGGCGAGGCGCGACAGCCAGCGCGATTGATGCAGCCTCCTCCCTCGGCGTCAGCGCAGGCGGTTGGTTTCCGACCGCGGCTGGGGGAGACGGCCTTCGTGCCGCGCTCAAGAAGTTCGACGGCGCCTTGCTGGTCGTTCCGTCGGAGATACGTCGGCCGAGCATTGGCGAGCGAATCCGGGGCATGACCATCGATAAGCTCCAACAGCTCGGTGTCCCGGTCTTGGTGGCAGATTGATGTCAATTCCGAACAGTCGCGCGCCACTTTTCGTGAACTCGTGCACGACGTGATGGAGCTAGCCAGCAATCGGACCTGCCCGGTCCAGAACTCGCCGTTCACCCGTACGATGACTTCGTCTACCGGCCGTTCTACATCCTTGATCGCCCAGTCCATAGAGTTAACCCTCGACAAAATCGTCGCGGCCGATGCCGAATCTGGAAACGTCGTGTCCACTTTCTGTGCCGGTACTGCGAATGTCTGCCAAGGGAGTTCATAGCTGATGAGTGGAGCAGAAGGATGAGGACCGCGACATCTCCTGGGGCAGGGGTCAATGGTTCACGGGCCTGGCGGACCGCCAGCCTCGGTGCGCTCGCTGGGAAAGGCATTGCACGGGCGGCTGTCGCGTCTGTTGGCCCCGGGCGAGCGGCGCGACAGGAACGCGCTGCCCTTCGCACGGCCGAGGATGTCGCCCAGACCATGGGGAACATGAAGGGCGTAGCGATGAAGCTCGGCCAGATCTTGTCGCTGATGAGCGGCACTGTGCCAGACGGCGTTGCTGACCAACTCGGGACGCTGCAGTCCCAGGCGCCGCCGATGGCCCCGGAACTTACATACGCAACCGTCACGGCGGAGTTGGGCCGTGAACCGGAGGACGTCTTCTCTGAATTCGAATGGACTGCGTTTGCTGCCGCTTCCATCGGGCAGGTTCATCGTGCGCGACTACGCTCTGGCGAGCAGGTGGCCGTGAAGGTGCAGTACCCCGGAGTACAGAAGGCCGTGTCGGCCGATCTCAAGAACATGGGCGCGATAGTTTCGCTACTGGGGCTGGTATCGAAAGGCCTGGATGCGGGTCCGGTGATCGCCGACTTATCGGCCGGTATCGCCGCAGAGCTCGACTATGCCGCGGAACTGAGGAACCAGGCAAGGGTCGGCAGTCTGCTCGCCGGTCATCCATTCGTTCGGATCCCGAGCGTCTTTCCCGAGTTCAGCACGTCCAGGTTGCTGATTCAAGAGTATGTCGGTGGCCGCCCGTTTGGCTACGCTAAAACGTTGCCTGCCGACGAGCGGAATCGAATTGCCGAGATTATCTTCCGATTCACGTTCGGGATGATGCACCGGCACGGCATTTTTCAGGCAGATCCCCATGCCGGAAACTACTTGATCGCCGACGATGGAAGCGTTGCCTTCGTCGACTTCGGCTGCGTCGCCGAATTCTCTCCCAATCGGCGCCATCACTTGAACGAGATGATTGGCGGCGTTGTTGATGGTGACCTCGATGTTTGGCGAAAGGGGATGGAAGACATCGGCTATCTGCCGCCCGACACAGACCTTTCCACGCAAGAACTCTGGGAGCATATGCGGCTCTACTACACCTTTATCGTGGATGACGGTGTGACCTTCACTCCCGAGCTTGCCGCTAGGAGCCTGACTGTTTAGTGGGAATCGCCACATGACGGTTCGTGATCGACCTCACCTAAGGGCCGAGAAGGCCTCGATCCGCGAGAAGGCTGACACTCAAGACCCCCATATTGTGAACATAAGTGCGTAGTTA
>JANXYE010000514.1 GCA_025350285.1 Chloroflexota bacterium | reverse complement strand
GGATGGGTATCGCGAAAATCAAGAAGCACCCAGGCGGCAATCCTGGCCGCGACGGATACGGAACGGTCCAGTCTCCAGTGAGCCCGCGGCCGGGCGGCCGAGATGCGGTCAACGGGGTTCCCTGCCCTTGTGCAAAAATCTGACGCCCACCCTACGAGGCCTGTAAGGTGGACTCGATAGCCGCCTTTACGACTCGCGCGGTGAGCGGTGAAGCGAGCGCTCCGCGCTGGATGCGCAGGAGCAGCACCCCAGAGAGTGGATCGTGCTGCTGGAGCGCACCCCGTTCACGTAGCGCCAGGAGTGGCGCCAGAGGAGTCAGAAAAGCATTACGAAACCGGACGCATGTGTCGCGCGTCACCCAGCGATGCTCACCCGCTCCAAGGACAACGCACGCATCGTTACAGAACGAACGGGCCGTGTCGTGCGACGTGAAGTTCGCGACGGCTACGCGGTCGTCGTCGGTCGGCTCGCTCAGGACAACCCACAGGTGGCGCTCAAAGTCGAAGTTGAGAAGTGTTTCGCCTGGACGGATCGCGCGGACGCGGCCATTCGGTGGAACGCCCACACATTCTCCACCTCCGCCGCGATCTCGCAGATCTGACGCTCAGAGCTGCCGGACTCCCGAAGAATAAGCCGGACGTCGATTGGGAGAGTCAATCCGTCAGGGTTCGTCCATTCAGGAAGGGTGTGCGTGTATCGGACGAGGTCCCAGCGATCCCAGGCGCCGTACTTGTCATGCACCCGGTCGAGCAGATCCGACTCGTAGTCCGAGAGTTCGAGTCCGTCCGATGCCTTGAGCAAGCCGACGTGCCAATCGGAGGGCGCGGAAATGTACTCGGACCAGACTGAGCCACCGGTGTCCCAGGTGATGCGGTCCAGGACTTCGCTGAGCACGGGCCCATGATCCACCGACACCATCTGTGCGCCGGTGATTGGATAGCCAGTCTCGATCAGGGATTGCCGATCGCCCAGGTACAGCATCTTGAGGAGCTTGATGTACGGCATCGGCCGTTCGTAGCGTGCGAGCAGGTGCGCGGCCGCCTGCGCCGCCTTGCGGTCGTTGAAAATGAACCTCATCGCATTTCCCCGATTTCCCCGACTCACGCCGCCTTGGGGTGCTCGCCCTTTCGAGGGTACGTGCGCGAGCCGGCATGTCAAGACATCATCCATCCGAGGGACGGTGCTGGCGCCTTCCGCGTTCCCTTCTCCACTCTCCCCGCTTATCGCCCCTTGAACACCGGCTCCCGCTTTTCGAGGAAGCTCTTGCGGCCTTCGGCGGCGTCTTCGGTGGAGTGGGTATAGCCCTGAAGGAACTGCTCGAGTTCGGTGTGCGATTCGAGGTCGCGCTCGAAGGCTTCCCGCACCAGGCGCTTATCGAGTTCGATTGCGAGTGATGGGCCGTGAGCGATTTCGCCGGCGAGCGCGAGAGCTCGCGGCATGAGTTGGTCCGCGGGCACGACTTCGTTGACGAGGCCCATCGTGAGCGCCTCCTGGGCGCCAACCAGGCGGCCGGTGTAGAGCATCTCCAAAGCCTTCGCCGGACCGACGATACGGGGCAGGAACCAGGTGCAACCGGTGTCGGCGACGATCGCGCGCTTCACGAAGATGGCGCTGAAGCGAGCCGCTTCGCTCGCGATCCGGATGTCGCAGGCGAGAGCGAGCGAGAAGCCAGCCCCGACGGACGCTCCGTTGACTGCCGCTATCGTCGGCTTGCGGCAATTGTGTACGTCGGAGGTGCCGAGGTAGCGCGAGCGCACGCGGCCGTTGCGGCCGGTGTACGGGCGCGCGGGCCACTGGTCCTCGTTCGTCGTGACGGTGAGGTCGGTGCCCGCGCAGAAGCCGCGCCCTTCGCCGGTGATGAGCACGCAGCGAGCGTCGTCATCATTGTCGGCGAGGGCGATGGCCTGTTCGATTTCGGCCCAGCTCCCCCAGGAGAGGGCGTTCATCTTTTCGGGCTTATTGAGCGTTATGCGGGCGACGTTGCCGGTAACGTCGTAGCGAATGTCGGTGAATTCCACGGGGATGCCTCCAGCACAAAGAGCGTGAGCCGAATCTACCACGGAACCACGGAGAACACCGAGGCGCGGACTGAGAGCATAAAGAGGACGGACAGAGAGCGCTTGACGTGGACTCTGGCGGGAGGCCACACGTCTGGCCGCGTGTGGTTAGAATGTCCGCTCAGCGTCCTCGCGGGAACCTCGGTGTTCCCGGTGGTTCAGCCGGAGGTGCGAGAGTGTTCGAAGGATTTACGCAGCGGCGTATCGCGACGGGCGGGGCGGAGATCAACTTGCGGATCGGGGGCGAGGGGCCGCCGCTGTTGCTTCTCCACGGTTACCCCCAGACCCACGCGATGTGGCACGCGGTCGCGCCGGGTCTCGTCCGGAGCGGCTTCACGGTGGTCTGCCCGGACCTGCCGGGCTACGGCGAGTCGAGCAAGCCACCATCCACCGCCGACCACGAGCCGTATTCGAAACGGGCGATGGCGCGGGATCTCGTCGCGGCGATGGCGGCGCTCGGGTTCGATCGATTCGCCGTCGTCGGGCACGACCGCGGCGGGCGGGTGGCATATCGCATGGCGTTCGACCACCCGGAGCGGGTGACGCGGCTCGTCACGCTGGACATCGTGCCCACGCTCGCCCAGTGGAAGACGATGGACTTCCGCGGCGGGATGGCGGGCTATCACTGGTTCTTCCTCGCCCAGCCGGCGCCGTTGCCGGAGAAGCTCATCGGCGCGGACCCGATCTTCTATCTGCATAACAACCTGGCGCGCTGGGCGGCGCCGGGCTTCGTCTACCACGCGGAGGCGCTGGCCGAGTACGAGCGCGCCTTCGCGAACCCTGAGACGGTCCGCGCGAGCTGCGAGGACTACCGCGCCGGCGCCACGATCGATATCGCAATCGACGAAGCAGACTACGGGACACGGAAGATCACCTGCCCGATGCTCGCGCTCTGGGGCGAACGCGAGGGCGCGCCGCCGCGCCACCTGGTGGAGGTCTGGAAGGAGTGGGCCACCGACGTGCGCGGGATGGCCATCCGCGGCGGCCACTTCCTCGCCGAGGAGGCCCCCGGCCCTACGCTGGCGGCACTCACAGAATTTCTGAGCCACTGAACCAAAGAGCGCAGCGAGGTTCGAAGAGACGCAGAGGTGTTCGAAAAACCTCTCTGTGTCCTCTTAGCCGTCCTCCGTGCGCTCGGTGGTTACGACTTGATAAGTTCGAGGTCAATCGTGAGGTGAACGGTCTCCGAGACGACTGGGCCGAAGTCCTTGG